>NZ_LBJU01000094.1:0-66436 GCF_028128835.1 Bradyrhizobium sp. CCBAU 65884
CCTCACGGAACCAGGCCATTCTAATCCGGCGCGCTAATACAAGGGTGGGCAAAGGCGCAAAGCGCCGTGCCCACCATGCATCCAAGCCCGGCGATCGAAGCAGTGGGCACGCTTTCGCTTTGCCGACCCTACGGCAATGTCAGCGTAGCGCCTCCTCTTCGCACGGTCCCCCGTAGTCGGCCGGGGGCGGCGTGCTCGGCCGCTAACGTGGAATTAATCGGAAATGCTCACAATTTTAGACAGTTGTGTAAGGGTGCTGCGTACAAGGGGTCGTCGCGAGGACGGTCCAGGGGCGGTTTCCTGTTGCTCGCTCACTGGGGTCAATGCAAATGACCACGACCTTCGAAATGCAAAGCTTCGCCGAGGAACTCGACGCTGCAGCACTTGCAGCCGCCGCAGCAGCGGACGAACCCGAAATCTCCGAAGCTCCAGCCCTGATCAAACGGTCCAGCCGAAAATCGGTCCTGGCCCTGTCGGTCTGTGCCCTGGCCATCAACGGCGCGGCGGCGATCTACACATCGCCTTCCGATTTTAGTTCGCTGAATGTCGGCAGGCTGGCTGAGCTGCTTCCGCGTTTGGAGGCGTCCGAACCAAAGCCGGATCCCGTTATCGCTGCGTTGAAGGACATTCAGGCGGCCCAGCAGCAACACACCGCGTTACTGCAACAGACCAATCAGGCAACGGACCAGAACTCGGTTTTGCTGCAGCAGGATTCGATGGTGCTGCTGTCGCTGCGGCAGAGCATCACGGACGAGCGGGTCGACGTGAGGAAGATCTCCTCGCAGCTGTCCACGTTGATGGCGAAGATCGATGCGCTGCAAAACACGACGACGTCGGACGTCACCTCGTCCATCCGACGAGCGCATGCGCGCTACGGACTGTCCGCCGCGATGCGCAAGCGGATGGTTCGGGAAGCAAAGCCCCTGGGTCCCGTTTCGGTCGGAGGCGCGCCGCTGACTGTGCCGGCTGCGACGGCTGCTCCGGAAAGCTGACGACCACAACTTCCGGATTGACCGATTCGAGCCGGAATTGGCCGTCAGGTCCGACAGTCCGTCACTTCGCGGCGTGGTCGATCTTGTGCTGCAGATGCCCGGTGTCGTGATCGCGACGCAACTGGCTCAGCGACGTCTCGTTCAGCTGGAGCAGGACCTCGCTGAGCTCAGTCGTATCGGGATAGCCGGCCGCAAAACCTCTTCCGTAAATCTTGCGCAACGTGCCGACCAGCGTGTTGCCGTGCTTCTTGCCGATCGCGCCATCCTTGTCGCGGTGGCGGCCATCCAGGCCGTGTTCCTTCATGGTTCGCTCCCTGTGCGGCGTCTTGAGCGCCTCGAGAGAGCCTGCTCCCAAACGAGTTGACTGGCAATGGCATGGCGCGCGGCAGTTGCGAGCTGCTTGCACCAGCGCAGGTGCCCGCGCTTCTCTCCTGCTTGTGAAGCCGCAACCGGTTGTGGCGAGCCGATCGGCGCATCAGATGACAGCGGGCGATTGCCGATTGGGGTTGCTGCAATGCGCGCTCTTCTTGCCGTGGGTCTGTTGCTGGCGCTGTGCACCTCCGCAAACGCCCCGCCGGTGCATCACCCCCGCGCACGCCATCCTGCGGTGGACCGGCCCCGCGCGAATGCAACTCCGCCGGCGCGCTTTGCCGTCCCTGGCTGGAGCGACGATGCAACGCTGCGCTGGCTGAACAACGCCTCGTCAAACGTCGGCCGAGGCGGATAGCCGCGGGAGCGGAGGCTGGTGATGGCTCGAATGGCGGGGCGGCTAGGCGGCCTGCTCTTCAAACGAGGTGTAGACCCGGCCGGCGGGATCAACAACCCGAACGTCCCAGCACCCGTCCTCTGTAAGCTCTTTGGCTTTCTTGAGGGCGGCGGCGAGTGACAGCCGCTTGAGACTGACGACGCCCGCCGTGTCGAAACCGTTGATTTCAAACATGCCGTTCCTCCGGTTTTGGTGAATCCTACACGTTTCCGGCGGGTTGTCAGCGGGTTTTTGGGGGCGGGCTGGGCGAGCGGCAAGCTCAGAAAATCTCGCAGCATCGGCAGGCGCAGCCTTCCGCAGGCGCGTCTTTCAATAAGCGGCGCGCCTTTCTAGGGCCGAGACGGGGCAGTCGCGGTCTTCCGCTCAAGCATGGCCATTTCAACTTGGTCAGCCAGGACCGTGAGGTGGCTTGCAAGCCGGTCGAACACTTCGCGCTTGCCTGGATCGGTTGCCAAATCGCGGATCAGGGCGCATTCGGCCGCATCTTTCCGAAGTTTCTCGATCTGGACGAGATAGTCCTTCATCGGCAATTGCTCCGTTCCCCGCAAATGGAATGGTACAGGCAATGTACGAAAGCGAACAGAAGTGATTGCCGCTTTTTCCTAGTCTACGCTTGCTTCGGCCCTTCCCAAAAGGTCCAGGCACCTCCAGCGGCCCCGGCCTCCACCCCAGAAGCCCCCACAGCCGGGGCCGTCACTGGCAATAGCCCGATCGATCCCCGTGAATCTGACCTTCTGCGCGTTCGCGATAGGGGGCGTTGAGCCTTTTGCAGCGCACGCCCGCGCCTACGGCGCGGCACTTTCAATAGGAACTGTCCCCTCGCCACCGCATTTCCGATTTGCATGGTTTTCCCGGTTGTCTCGGTCGATCTTCGAGTAGCCCAGGGGGCGTACAATGGGCACTGGTGATCACACCGCTGTGCTGAAACAGCGTTTCGACGAGCTTGCTTCCGGGCTTTCCGAGTTAGAAAATTTGCGCTCCCGCGTGATCGCGGCCGAGCAAATGCAACAGATGCGTAGCGCCGACCGCAAACCGGCCGCACCAATCCACCGGACTGCTAAACTCAAATCATCGTCGGCAAAACCCGATCGGCCAAAGAGGCGCCTGGCGCGGCCGCCCAGCGTCGGGCAATGACGTCGACGCCGGGCTTCCGGCAATGCCAATGCCGGCTAGACTTTGGCAACCGTCATCAGCATTCGAGCGTGGCCAAAATACTCAACTAGTGAACTACGCGGAGAAAATAGTAGCCGACGCCGCCGATGACTAGCACCGTAGGGACGGCCCAGAGTATGAATACCGGCATGTCTACCTCCTTCAGTTACCTCCGGTAGCGGGATAACTTGGCAGAGATGGTGCCGTTCCCGCCTTCTAGAGGCGGGGATAATCTTCGCGTTGCACACGCGTGGCACGGCTTGAGCAGGTTGAGCTTCGAGAGATCCGGATTGGCGCGTTACGGGTGTAGCACTTGCGAAACCCATCGCTGGCAAGTCGGTCGGCCACTTCGCTGCCTTTTGAGGATTGCTCCGATAATCGATGGCGGATCGCAGCGGCGCTGATCGCAACGAGTGACGGGTTTTGCAGGAGCTCAAACCGACTTAGGCGCCGAGTGCTATGCCAGCGGAATGGTGTCGACGCGCAGACAGGGGCGGCACTGGAAAGCATGGACTGCAGGCAGATTGAGGATGGCGGGAAGCGTCGCCAAGAACGTCATCGGCCGTCCGCACTTGGAGCAGATCAGAACGGGCGGGCTGTCTTTCGCTGCGCAGACCATCGCCAAAATGCCTGAAGGGGTAGGGCACAATAGGCGGATGCTGCGGGGAGTTCATCTCGGGGCGACTACTGGGGTTTTTATCGGAATCTGGCACGCTCGTTTGCGGCGACGAGCTACCAGAGCTCTATTGCGCATGAACTAGAGCGCGAACCATGCTCGGCGTCGAAATCGCGACCGGCCGTCGTCGAATTGTACATTCCTCGGTCCGGAGACGTCGATTGCGTTTTTAGCCTCACGCCGCGCTACCTTCCGAAGTTCGCGCGCGACGAGGTCGCAGGGGGAGGTGCTTCTCAGCTCTGCTCAAGCGCAATTGGCAGGTCAGAAGTCCCCGGTCGGGTGCGCTTCTACAGCGGCAAGTACGGACCAGCGACAGAAAAGTGCGATTTTTTGAAACCCGCTGTCGCTAGACGTCAGCGCATGTCGAGATGGAACGACACTCCGCTCGGAGACCGTGTTCTCGGGCTTGTGGGACTGACGCGCCAAAGCGCCCTCCGGAAGGGGATGCGGACTTTTCGCGTAGGCCTAGTGCAACACGCGGGCGGCCTCGGCGAGCCGAACCCTTTCTCTCAGCTCCTCGAGCTCCCGAAGCATTTTCAGGAGATCGGGCAGGACGTTTGCCCGCTTCAAAATTCGGGTCGTTTGTCCCATCGCTATACGCCTCCATAGCCTCCTGACGGCGAGCCACATCAAGGCGCACACAGGCAAATTTTCCCCTGCAAGGGAATGAACAATCTTAACCAGATCAAGGTGGGATGATCGCGGAGCCTGGACAACGCGAAGCGATCCTATGCCGGGGATTGCGCGTCATCCGCGATAGGCGGACCATCGGCCTTGCCGGGCCTCATCGGCTCAGCGGTTGCCACAGCCAGCGTAGACAAAGCGCGGCTCGATATCAGACAGGCGGACATCATCAGGCCAGCGATCGGCGCTCAGCGCTACGTGATGGCCGCAGTGGCGGTAGACCACGACGCCCTGCAAGCCCATCTCGCGCATCTTGCCGAACATGATCTTCACCGGTCGGCCGTCCGCGTGCCTCCGTGATGATTGCGCCCACGCGTCGAGATAACGCGCAACCGTCGCGGGTATGTCCTTAAACTCCGCAGGAATGTTCTTCATGTTCACGCGCAATCGGTTCGCCAACACGGGGCCCACACAGAGCTTTCGGTTCGGTTGGTCTTGTCGGCTAAGCTGTCGATCCGGCTTTTGGTGAGCGCGCTGGGGCTCGAACCCAGGACCCCGTGATTAAAAGTCACGTGCTCTACCGGCTGAGCTACGCGCTCCCATGGCCGCTGATGGCTTAAAGAGATCGCCATCGTGGTCGGACATTCGAGAAGCATGTCTTGCCGCTGCGCTTAAGCTGGCGTCGCGGGGAAAAACCGGCTGTTTCCGGATCATGCTTTCGGCCCGCGCTGTGTAGGGGGATGGGGCGCTGAGGTCAATAGCGAGGGTGGTTGCCGAAAGTCGCGGCAGGGGCGGGGATTTGCTTGCTAACTCCGCTGGTTAGGCGGGGAGTTTCAACCTGAATGGCGGCCGTCATCCACGCTGAAGTGCGGGAGGTCGCCGGAAGAGTTCGGCCCGCATGGTTCGCCCGGCGATGCGGAGCATCGTCCGGAGACGCCCGCTTTGGCGGACTCCTCGCATGAGGGTTCGGCAATCTCGCCGCGGGCTCGACCTCATCCTGAGGGTGCCCGCCGGAGGCAGGCGTCTCGAAGGAGGGCTGCAAGCGAACCTCAGCCCGTCACTGGGTTTCCCGCCGCACCTCGTTCGGCACCGGCTGCGGCGTGCCGGGGGCCGGCAGCGCGACCGGACGCAGGCCGATCAGCTCGGCGGTACGGATCGCGCTGTCGCGCCAGAACTGGAACGAGTTGATGCGGCTGAGCTCGAGGATGGCGATGGCGACCGCGGCCAGGAACGGCAGGCTTTGCAGCACCAGCACGCCGGCGAAGATGTAGATTTCGGTGATCTGGCGGTAGCTGTTGGTGGCGATCAGCACGCCCGCGCCGATCAGGAGCAGGGTGCCGATCACGGCCTCCCAGAACGCCTGGAACTCGATCGACATCCGGGACAGGCCGCCCTTGGAGGTGCGGGCGAAGGCGATGTGCTCGGTGATGAGGCCCTGCGCCACCGCGCGCGACACCGTCCACTGCACGCTCATCGCCGCGATCATGGCGCCCAGCATCTGGCCGGGCTTGATGGCGACGCGGGCGCGGTACATCGACAGGAAGTGCGCCAGCGAGACGATGAAGGCGCCGATGATCGGCAGCGTCAGGATCTTGTCGGGAATGGCGATGTCGGCGAAGGCGACGATCGGCACCCAGACGAGGTTGAGCAGCGCCACGACCACGCCGAGGCTTTCCGCGCCGAGCCAGTTCAGCCAGCCCAGGCCATATTCGCGCTTCTGGTCGGGCGTCAGCCGGCTCTTGCCGGGCAGGAAATAGCGCCAGTGCTTCTTGACGATCTGGAGGCCGCCATAGGCCCAGCGGTGACGCTGCTTCTTGAAGGCCTCGTAGGTGTCGGGGAGGAGGCCCTGGCCGTAGCGGTGGTTGGTGTAGTGGGTGGTCCAGCCGAGCTCCTGGATCGCAAGGCCGAGATCTGAATCCTCGCAGATCGTGTCGGACGACCAGCCGCCGGCCATGTCCATCGCCGCGCGACGGATCAGGCACATCGTGCCGTGCACGATGATGGCGTTGGCCTCGTTGCGCTGGACCATGCCGATGTCGAAGAAGCCGGCATACTCGCCGTTCATGATGTAGTGCATGATCGACAGATCGCCGTCGCGATGCTCCTGCGGCGCCTGCACGAGGCCGACACGCGCATCGGCGAAGGCAGGCACGAGGTCCTTCAGCCAGTCGGGATCGACGGCATAGTCGGCGTCGAGGATGCCGATGATCTCGGCATCGGCGGCGGTGCGCTCCATCGCAATCCGAAGAGCGCCGGCCTTGAAGCCCTGCACCTTCTCGGCGTTGATGAACTTGAAGCGTTCACCGAGCGCGCGGCAATGGTCCTGGATCGGCTGCCAGAACGCGGGATCCGGCGTGTTGTTGATGATGACCACGCATTCGTAGTTCGGATAGTTCAGCCGCGACAGCGCATCCAGCGTCTGCTTGAGCATCTCGACCGGCTCGAAATAAGCGGGGATGTGGATCGAGACCTTTGGGCAGTAATTCTCGGGAACGTTCTCGACCGGCTTGCCCTTGCTGAGCAGCCGCTGCGGCGACCGGCCGAAGGCGACGGCTGCGATCTCGTCGATGCGCGCCATCGCAATGAGGACGAGGGGCACAAGCAGGATCATGCCGAGCGTGAGCGCGAAGGCCGAGCCGAAGAGGAAGTAGTGGCTGTTCCAGAAGGCGAACACTGTGGCGACCCAGGCGCCGACGCCGTTGGCCGTCGCCGACAGCAGGAAGGCCTGCTTCGCGGTTGGCTTTTCGATCCGCAGGATCGGCAGCGACAGCAGGATGCCGACCAGGAGGGCGATCGCCATCAGCTTCCAATAATCGGGATTCTCGACCGGACCGGTCCAGGCGAATTTCGGCTCGCGGCTGGCGTTGAGGATGCCCCAGTACGGACCGACGCCGCCCTCGTTGAACTTCCAAGGCTGATCGATGGCTTCGACGATGTTGTAGTCCATGCCCATCGCTTCGGCGCGGCTGACGAAGCTGCGCAGGGTCAGGGCTTGCTTGAATGGACCGGGGTCGGCGCTACGCAGGTTGTAGCCCGCGCTCGGCCAGCCGAACTCGGCGATCACGATGCGCTTGCCGGGAAACAACTTGCGCAAGAGTTCGTAACGATCAACCGCTTGATCCACCGCCTGGTCGGAGCGGAAGTTTTCCCAATAAGGCAGCACGTGCGCGGCGATGAAATCGACGCTGGAGGCAAGGTCCGGAAAATCGCGCCAGATGTTCCAGATCTCGCCCGTCGTGACGGGAACGCGGACCGCGCCCTTGACCTTCTTGATCTTGTCGATGAGGTCCTCGACCTTCTGCTCGCCGCGGAAGATCACCTCGTTGCCGACCACGATGCCGATCACGTTGCTGTTCTTGCGGGCGAGCTCGATGGCGGCCTTGATTTCCCGCCCGTTGCGATCCTCGTCCTTGTCGATCCAGGCGCCGACCGTGACCTTGAGGCCGAACTCGGCGGCGATCGGCGGCACTAGTTCGTTGCCTTCCGTCGCGGAGTAGGACCGGATCGCTCGCGTGAAAGTCGAGAGCTTCTTCATGTCCGCGCGAATCTTGTCGGGGTCGACGTTGATGTCGACGACATGCCCCGGTTCGAACGGCGTATAGGACAGGCTCGGGATCAGCCCCTTGAAATCCGGCGCGGGTTCCTTGTCGCGCAAGACTCCCCATAGCCCTGCGTGAAGCGCAGACACGAGCAACAAAACGGCGGCGACAACGCGCATCGCGGCTAAACCAAAAGGGGCTGAGGGGGCAGGGAAGCGGATCCGACCCCGAGATCCGACCAAGTCCGCGGCAAAGGGAGCATATCTCTGCCGCGCGGTTTCTCAACTGTCATGGCCTCATGTCCTTATGAGGGCATGGCCTTTTTCGAACGACGCGCGGCGGTGCCAACCGCGTCTATGGCCGATCGTTCCTGAACGACAGCTGAAACGATCGCGGCTATTTCTGGGGCGCCGGCGTCGGGCTTGCCGCGGGCGATGGGCTGGCGGCCGGCTGCGGCTGCGCATTGTTGGCCGCGGGAGCGGCCGGCTGTGCCGCTGCGGCCGCCGCCTGCTGCGGCTGGGCTGCCGGGTTGATCCAGCAGGCATGCACGCGGCTGTCAAGGGTCTCGGCGACCTTGGGATCGATCTGGCCGCCGAACCGGGTCAGGCAGCGGAAGGCCGCCTGGATGTGGCCGCCGGGGCAGCCGAAGCGGTCATAGAGGTCGAGATGGCGGAACGCGGTATCGAGGTCATCCCGCCACATCAGCCGCACCACGCGCCGGCCGAGCCAGACGCATTCGGGATTGCCGGCCGGGCCGCTGATGACCTGGGCCGCTTCGGCGAATTCGTCGGTGCGGCGCTGGTTCTGGGCCGCATCCTTGGCGGCGTCGGCGGGCTGGGCGGCGGCCTTGCCCTGGTCCGGCGCGGGCGTGCCGCTCTGGGCGGAAGCGCCACCGAGACCGGCGAGAACGAGAAGGCAGGAGACGGCCAAGGTGGCGGCGAACTGCCGCAGGACCGCATTTCGTGACTCGAACACCCGTTGCCGCATGAATTCCCCAATGTATCCGCTGGCCGTCCGCGTCAGGATCCCGCGGACGCGCCGGTGATGGCGTCCAAATGGGTCTCCAATGCGGCGGAAAAGTCTTTCCGAGTCCATGACCTGTATTTGGAATTTTGTCCAGCAAAGTCACGATGCTAGGCCCCGGTCGAACAGCCGCAGCCCCATTCCTTTGGGGCAGGCGCGGATCCTTGAGAGTGGATCGGCATTTGGACACCCGCTTGGACACCCTCTTTGGACACCCCCTTGGCAGACGGCGTGCAAGCAGGTAATCGACGGACCCTTCGCGGAGGACGGAACCGATTTCACTTCGTACGCCACTGGCGCTTCTGCTCGTTTCACTGGGTGCGATTGCTGCCGTGTGGTGGTGGTTGGCGACGCCGATCACGCTCGCGCGCGCCCCGATCGATCCCGCCGAGAAGGTCCAATGCGTCTCCTACGCGCCGTTCCGCGGCGAGCAGACGCCGCTGAACGCGTGGACCCATATCGAGGCCGAGCAGATCGAGCAGGACCTGCGCCAGCTCAAGGAGATCACCGACTGCGTCCGCACCTATTCGTTGGAGAACGGGCTCGACCAGGTGCCGGCGATCGCCGCCAAGGTCGGCGGGCTGAAAGTGCTGCAGGGCATCTGGCTCTCCAGCAACCGAGCCAAGAATTTTGAGCAGGCCGCGCTCGCCATTCGTCTCACCAAGGAATTCCCCGCGATCATCACCGCCGTCATCGTCGGCAACGAGGTGCTGCTGCGCGGCGAGATGACGACGGCGGACCTCGTCTCGATCATCCGCCTGGTGAAGACGCAGGTCAGCGTGCCCGTCACCTATGCCGACGTCTGGGAATTCTGGCTGAAGAACCGCGAGGTCTATGACGCCGTCGACTTCGTCACCATCCACATCCTGCCCTATTGGGAGGATATGCCGGTGAAGGCGAAGTTCGCCGCCGCCCATGTCGAGGCGATCCGCGAGCGCATGGCGGTGGCGTTTCCGGGCAAGGAAATCCTGATCGGCGAGACCGGCTGGCCGAGCGAGGGGCGCATGCGCGACGGCGCGCTGCCCTCACGCACCAACCAGGCGCGGGTGGTCTCGGAAATCCTGGCTCTGGCGAAGGCGAACAAGTTTCGCGTCAATCTGATCGAGTCCTACGACCAGCCCTGGAAGCGAAAGCTGGAGGGCACCGTCGGCGGCTATTGGGGCCTGTACGACTCGGTGCGCCGCAGCTTGAAATATCCGCCGGGCGAGCCGATCAGCAATTTCCCGTACTGGAAATGGTACATGGGCGCCGGCATGGGCCTTTCCGTGCTGGTGTTCGCGGTCGCGCTCATCACGCTGCGCCGGCGGCCGTGGACGCCGCGCTTCTCGGCCTGGCTCGGCGTCGCCATTTCGGCGACGACGGCGGGCAGCCTGCTCGGGATCGGCGCCGACAAGCTGTATTATGAGAGCTACGGCGTCGGCGGCTGGCTGCTCTGGGGCGCGCTGCTCGCGGCCGGTATCCTGTCGCCGATCTTCTGCGCGCAGGCGATGGTGATCGGCCGCAGCCTTCCGACCTTTCTCGATCTGCTCGGTCCGCGCGAGGGCCGAAAATGGTCGAAGCTCACCGCGGTGCTCGGCCTGACGCTCGCGGTGACGGCCGTGATCGCGGCCGCGACTGCGCTCGGTTTCGTTTTCGACCCGCGCTACAAGGATTTTCCCTACGCCGCTCTGACGATGGCGGTCGTGCCGTTCGCGCTGTTGATGCTGAACCGGCCGCAGATCGGCCAGCGTCCGATCGCGGAATCGGTGTTCGCGGGCGTGCTGGCGCTGTCGGCGGTGTTCGTGCTCTTCAACGAAGGCCGCGACAATTGGCAGTCGCTGTGGACCTGCACGATCTATCTGTTGTTCGCGCTCACGCTGTGGCGGGCGCGGGCCGAGCAAACCCAAGAATGAACAGGCCGATCGCCAGGCCCGACAGCACGACATTGTAGAGCACGATGCCGAGGCCGGCGGCGATGATGCCGACGGTGAGCAGCACGATCGACGGCCGCATCAGGTTCAGCGTCGCAACCACCAGCGCGACGATGCCGAACACCGAATTCTTGAACAGCACCGTCGAGACCGACCGCGCCTTGCAGATCATCGTCTGAAGCCCGGCGTCGCAGGTGAGAGCGACCTGCGACAGCTCGATCGCAAGGTAGCGCAGATAGAGCGCATAGCCGACGGACGCGAAACCGACGACGATCAGGAACTGCACCTGGTAGGGCGAGAGGCGGAAGGGCTTTTTTGTCATGGCGGCAATATGGTCGTGATGGCGCGGGCAGGCAACAGGGCAGGGGATGTTTCTGTTGATCCGGCTCGCCCACGACGTGCGCGAGGGGCCGTCAAAGCCGGCTTTGCGTCGCCCGATTCTGGTCCGCGAGCCGTCGCTCGTATTTCTCAGCCAATGCAAGCAGGCGTTTTCTGATGTAGGGGTCCGCCTGCTCGGCCAGCTCGCGGATCAACGCGAGTTGCTCCCGCAGAAACTTCGCGTCCGTCATCTCCGCTCCGAATCAAAATCCGTCGCGGATACTGCCGCCTTACGCGGACCTCTTCCCTATCATTTGGTATGTTTGCCTATTTCAATCCCAGCCGGCGCTCGACCCAGCCAAGAACGAACAGCACGAGCAGCGTGACGGCGATCGCTGCGGCGACCAGCAGCCAGGCTCCGAGCGCGCAGGCAATCCCGAGGCCCGCCGCAATCCAGACGGTTGCCGCGGTCGTGAGGCCGTGCACGGTCTTCGCCTTGGCGTCGTGCAGGATGACGCCCGCGCCGATGAAGCCGACACCGGTCAGCACGCCGGCAACGACGCCCTGAATGACCCGGGAGATCGCATCGGGGTGGTCACGCAGATTCTGGAACTCGATCACGGAGATCGAGACCAGCGCGGAGCCCAGAGCGACAAGCGCCAGGGTGCGCATTCCGACCGGCTTGTCGTTCATGTCGCGGTCGATGCCGATCAGCAGCCCTGTTCCCGCCGCGACGAGAAGCCTCAGCACATCATCCAGTTCGTTCATCGAAGCTCGTGCGTTTCGGGAGACGGACGCTTGGCGTGCGCCCGGCAGATCGGGACTAAACGCCAACTTGGTGAGAAAGAGCCGCTGAGATCCAAGCGTCCGATGGTCGCATGCCCGCGCAACTCTGAGCGATCATCGGCGATCAGGCAGCGCGAGCCGCCGTTCGACAAGGCGATGGCGCCGACCAGCCTGGTCGACGCCATCTGCCAGAGTAGAACGCGACCGCGCACCATCACTTCTTGCTGGTGTTCGAGCCCGTGGTGGTCTGCATCTTCTGTCCCGGCGCGCTCTCCGAGTGGCCCGGTCCCTTGGTGGTATTGGTCTGGTGACCAGGGGCGTATTCGGACGCGCCGGGTCCTGTCGAAGGCTTCTTTGTGTTGTGCATTTGCTGACCCGGCGCGTTGCTCGAGGCGCCCGGCGATTTCGTCGTTTGCGCAAGCGCCGGAGATGCCGCCAGAAGCGCGGCCGTTGCGATGATCAATGTCTTCACGTGGGTTTCTCCCGAGGTCATGGAGGCGGGCGCGCGTGATTTCTCACATCGGCCGCTCCGGTTCACGACCGGGACAACTTGGCAATTGACGGGTGGTTTCTCTTCTCGGACCGAAATTTAGGTTCATCGGCGCGCGCAAAAACACGCCGGCATTCACCGCCCGTTCAGGCGCAATGTTTATCGCCTGAAGAACGACGACAGCGTCGATCCCGCGGACGCAGACGCGGTCTCCGGCTTCGCCGGCGCGGGCTGCGCCGCAGGCGGGGGCGCGGGCTCTTCGCGCTTCGACGAGCGCTTGGAGGAGTAGCTGCGGCGGCGCTGCGGCTTCTCGGGCTTTGCACTCGGCGCGGGCGCGGTTTCGGCTTGCGGGACCGCGTCCTGGTTCTTCTCGGAGTTCTTCTCTTGAACTCTGTCCTGGGACTTCTCTTGTCCCTTCTCCGATCCGCCGCGCATCGAGAGGCGCTGGCCGTCGAAGACGGTGGTCTCGCAGTGACGATCGTTCTCCGCGAGGCTCGCGCAGAATTTTGCGGCGGCGGCGGCGTTGACCAGCGGACCGGCACCCAGGCGAAGCTGCATGCCGAGGCCGGTGTTGCCTTCCTTGATCATGATGATCGGTCGCAGTGCTGCGATTTCCGGATTGGTTTTGCTCAGGCCGCGCCAGAGCGCGCGCAGGCCGTCGATCGAATTGGCGCCGCCGAGGTCGATCGCGAAACGCGTCTGCTGGACCGCGATGGCGGGGGATTCGTTCTCGGCTGCCTCAGGTGCCTTGGCGGCTGTCGCGACTACTTCGGTCGGGGCGGGCGCCGGCTCGACTTTCTTCTCGGCGGCCTTCTCGTTTGTCTCGGGCTGAATCAATTTCGACGCGGCTGGATCGGGCGGCGCCATGATCGACTTGGACGGCACCAGCGGTATGGTCGGCAGCGCCGAAGTCGCTGCCAGCGGCTGCTGCACGAGCGAGGCGGCGGCGGCAGTCTGCGGTGGCAGGCTCGACGGCTCCTTTGCAACTTCCTTGAGCGTATCCTTGACCGTATCCTTGGGCGTGTCCTTGGCGGCCTCGGTGCGGGGCTTGTCGCCGGCGGAGGCGGGGGTCGAAGCGACCGGCGCGACGCTGGGCGCCGTCGGCGTGGCATCCTGCGGCTTGCCGGGCTGCGGTGGTGCGGTGGGTTGCTTGGCGATGGCGCCGGTGACGGAATCGAGCCCTTGCTCGACCACGGTGACACGGGAATAGAGCCGGTCGCGATCCGTGTTCAGCGTCTCGATGGCGGCCGCGAGCCGGCGGGCCTCGTTCTGGCTCTCCTTGGCCAGCGCCTGGAGCCGCTCTGCTTGGCGCGCGAGATCGGCGGACGCAACCTGGTCGCGCCGCCAGCCGAGCTGGGCCTGGTTGGCCATCACCGCGATGACGACGGCGCCTACGGCTGCCACACCCCAGGAGCCCAGCCGCCACATCATGCGGCGGTCGAACGCGCTTTCCTCGGCCACAAGTCCGGAGAACAGCCCGCCGGTCTCCTTGGTGCCGAAGGCATCCGCCAGTGGGTCGGAATCCTTTGCCATGAACGTTAAGTGCCCAGCCCTGTCCGGCTTCCCCGAATCAATCAGGGAACATTAACAGGAAAAGCGTGTCGCACTTGAATTCCGGGCGTTTGCGGGGGTAGCAAGGCAAGAGCTTTTGCGGGTGGCTGCCCGCCCGTCGCGCCAATTGATTCGGCCGTATCTGACAGGATTTCGATGACCGCCCGTTCCAGCCTCACGATCGTGCTCGCCGCCGGCGAAGGCACGCGCATGCGATCGAGCCTGCCGAAAGTGCTGCATCCGGTAGCCCACCAGACCTTGCTCGCCCACGTGCTCGCCGCGGCACCCAAGGGAACCGGCACCTCGCTCGCGGTCGTGATTGGCCCCGATCACCAGGCCGTCGCGGATGAGGCAAAGCGCATCCGCCCCGACGCGCTCACCTTCGTGCAGGCCGAGCGGCTCGGCACCGCGCATGCGGTGCTGGCGGCGCGCGAGGCGATCGGGCGCGGCGTGGACGATCTCCTTGTTGCCTTCGGCGATACGCCGCTGATCTCGGCCGAGACCTTTGCACGGCTGCGCGCGCCGCTCGCCAGCGGCGCCGCGATCGCCGCGCTCGGCTTTCGCGCCGCCGATCCCACCGGCTATGGCCGCTTCATCGTCGAGGGCGAACGTCTGGTCGCGATCCGCGAGCAGGCCGATGCCAGCGCAGAGGAGCGCAAGATCGATCTGTGCAATGCCGGCGTGATGGCGATCGACGGTCGCCGGGCGCTCGAAATCCTCGGGCAAATCGGCAATGCGAATTCAAAGGGCGAGTATTATCTGACCGACGCGGTCGAAATCGTCCGCAAGCAGGGATGGGAGTCCGTGGTGATCGAGACCAGCGAGGATGAAGTGCGCGGCATCAACACCAAGGCGCAGCTTGCGGAAGCCGAAGCCGTGATGCAGGCGCGCTTGCGGAAAGCGGCGATGGAGGCCGGCGTCACGCTGATCGCGCCCGAGACCGTTTATCTGTCCGCCGACACATTGTTCGGCAAGGACGTGACGATCGAGCCTTTCGTGGTGATCGGCCCCGGCGTGTCAATTGCCGACGGCACCGTGATCCACTCGTTCTCGCACATCGTGCAGACCACGCTCGGCAAGAACGTTTCGATCGGCCCCTATGCGCGCTTGAGGCCCGGCACCTCGCTCGGCGACGGCGCGCGCATCGGCAATTTCGTGGAGACCAAGGCGGCGACGCTGGAGGCCGGCGTCAAGGTCAATCATCTCTCCTACATCGGTGACGCCACCGTCGGCGCCAATTCCAACATCGGCGCCGGCACCATCACCTGCAACTACGATGGCTTCAAGAAACACAAGACAATCATCGGGCAGGGCGCCTTCGTCGGCACCAATTCCTCGCTGGTCGCCCCGGTCAAAATCGGCAATGGCGCCTATATCGGCTCGGGCTCGGTGATCACCCGCGACGTGCCTAACGATGCGATGGCACTGGAGCGCAACCAGCAGACCATCCGCGAAGGCGGCGCTGCGCGCTATCGCGAGCTGAAGACGGGCGGCAAGAAACCGGAGAAATAGGCACTATTCTGTTGTGTCGCAGCACACGCCGCCCTCATCCTGAGGGCCCGCTGGAAGCGGGCGTCTCGAAGGAGGGCCGCGGGCGAGATGCGGGGGCTTCATGGCTCGAGACGCGCTTTGCGCTCCTCACCATGAGGGTCTTCGTCCGCAGGCGTTATTCGTCGTCGGCGAATTCGGAGAAGATCGCGCGGGTCAGGCGCCAGCCGCGCGGCTTGGCGCGTTTGGCCGGCTCGCCCTCCGGATGCTTCAGGAAGACCGGCTTGCTTTCCTTGCCGCGCTGGGGCGGCGGCCAATGCGCCAAATGCGTGCCCGTGGTCTCGCTGGCACGCAAGTACATCGATGACAGACCTTTGCGGTCGGACGAGCCTTTCATGGCTTTGCTCTCCTGCACCGGAATCGTTGGTCAAACATATTGACAACAAGTTAACGTGCGCTGTCTAAGGCCGGCCAATTCGACGCAGGCGAAGCTCAGGTTGCGGTCCATGCTGTCTCAATCCGCAATAATTATTGAGTATATGGTTCCCTGGGATTTTCGCTAAAAACCGGGCGCGTCGTTTAGGCGATTTTTCGACGATTTGGGGGATAGTGATCCGCATGTGCGGGATTGTCGGCATTCTCGGGCGCGAGCCGGTTGCAGAGCAGCTGGTGGATTCGCTCAAACGTCTTGAATATCGCGGCTATGACTCGGCGGGCGTCGCCACGCTCGAAGGCAAGCACCTCGAGCGCCGTCGCGCCGAGGGCAAGCTGAAGAACCTGGAGAAGCGGCTGGAAGCCGAGCCGCTCCAGGGCACCACCGGCATCGGCCATACCCGCTGGGCCACCCACGGCAAGCCCACCGTCAACAACGCCCATCCGCACGCGACCGAGCGCGTCGCCGTGGTCCACAACGGCATCATCGAGAATTTCCGCGAGCTGCGCGAGGAGCTCGAGAAGAAGGGCACGGTGTTCCACACCGAGACCGACACCGAGATCGTGCTGCACCTGGTCGACGATTTGCTCACGCGCGGCAACAAGCCGGTCGAAGCCGTCAAGCTGGCGCTGGGGCGACTCCGCGGCGCCTTCGCGCTCGGCTTCATCTTCGCCGGCGACGGCGACCTGATGATCGGCGCCCGCAACGGGCCGCCCCTGGCGATCGGCTATGGCGACGGCGAGATGTATCTCGGCTCGGACGCTATCGCGCTCGGCCCGTTCACCGACACGATCAGCTATCTCGAAGATGGCGACTGGGTCGTGTTGACGCGCAAGAGCGCGTCGATTTTCGACAAGGACGGCAATGCCGTCCAGCGCGACAAGATCAAGCATGCCGCCTCGACTTCGCTCGTCGACAAGGCGAACTATCGCCACTTCATGGCGAAGGAGATCCACGAGCAGCCGGAAGTGGTCGGCCACACGCTGGCGCGATACGTCGACATGGCAACCGAGCGTGTCGCGCTGCCGGTCAAGCTGCCGTTCGACTTCAAGAACATTCAGCGCATCAACATTACGGCGTGCGGCACCGCGAGCTATGCCGGCTACGTCGCAAAATACTGGTTCGAGCGCTTTGCGCGCGTGCCGGTCGAGGTCGATGTCGCCTCCGAATTCCGCTACCGCGAGGCGCCCTTGCGCAAGGGCGATCTCGCCATCTTCATCTCGCAGTCCGGCGAGACCGCCGACACCCTGGCGGCACTGCGCTATGCCAAGGCCGAGGGCGTGCACACGGTCGCCGTCGTCAACGTGCCGACCTCGACGATCGCGCGCGAGAGCGAGACCGTGCTGCAGACGCTCGCGGGCCCCGAGATCGGCGTCGCCTCGACCAAGGCCTTCACCTGTCAGCTCATGGTGCTCGCAAACCTCGCGATCGCGGCCGGCAAGGCGCGCGGCGAATTGTCCGACGAGGATGAGACCAAGCTGGTCCATGGCCTCGTCGAGGTCCCGCGCCTGATGGCGGATGCGCTCACCACCGAGCTGCAGATCGAAAAGCTCGCGCACAGGATCGCCAAGTCGCGCGACGTGCTCTATCTCGGCCGCGGCACCAGCTTCCCGCTTGCGCTCGAAGGCGCGCTGAAGCTGAAGGAGATCTCCTACATCCACGCCGAGGGGTATGCTGCCGGCGAGCTCAAGCACGGGCCGATCGCGCTGATCGACGAGACGATGCCTGTCGTCGTCATCGCGCCTTACGACCGGGTGTTCGAAAAGACGGTCTCCAACATGCAGGAGGTCGCTGCGCGCGGCGGCAACATCATCCTGATGACGGACGCGAAGGGTGCGGAAGAGGCGACCGTGGAGTCCCTCGTCACCATCGTCATGCCCGACATGGCGGCGGCCTTCACCCCGATGGTCTATGCCGTTCCCGTGCAGCTGCTCGCCTATCACACGGCTGTCGTCATGGGGACCGACGTCGACCAGCCTCGCAACCTCGCGAAATCGGTGACCGTGGAATAGGCAGAAGGGATATCAGTCGGTCGCGGTCTTCCAAAACCTGCTAGAAGACCCTAGCTTGTGTGCTGCGACCGACCTGGAACCCGAATGACCCCCCGCGACGACGCGCCTGCGCCTCTTGATCCCCTCCCGGAACCGCATACCGGCCTGATGGGCCGCTTCCGCAACTATTTTCTGACTGGCCTCGTGGTGACGGGCCCAATCGCCATCACCCTGTATCTGGTCTGGTGGTTCGTGACCTGGGTCGACGGCGTGGTGCGGCCGTTCGTGCCGCTGGCCTACCGGCCCGAAACCTATTTGCCGTACGTCATTCCCGGCTGGGGATTGGTCGTCGCATTTTTCACGCTGACGCTGGTCGGATTCCTCGCCGCCAACCTGATCGGCCGGACGCTGGTCGATGTCGGCGAGACCTTCCTCGGCCGGATCCCGGCCGTGCGCGCCATCTATCGCGGCCTGAAGCAGGTGTTCGAGACGCTGTTCTCGGGCAAGGGCTCGAGCTTCCGCAAAGTCGGGCTGGTCGAGTTTCCCTCGCCAGGCATGTGGTCGATCGTGCTGATCTCGCAATCGCCGAATGAAGAGGTCGCGCGCAGCCTGCCGGGGCAGGAGGAGCATGTCTCCGTGTTCCTGCCGTGCTCGCCGAACCCGACCACCGGATTCTTCTTCTACGTGCCCAAGAGCAAGATCGTCGAAGTCGACATGAGCACCGAAGACGCCGCGACCTTGATCATGTCGGCCGGCGTGGTGCAGCCGGGCTCGGCACCCGATCCGAAAAAGGCCGCCGCGCTCGCGGGCATGGCGAATGCCGCGCGCATCGCCAACGCCTCGGCGCTTCGGCCCGAGCCTGCGAAGGTGGAGTAGGGCCATTCCCTCGCGGGATGGCCGCAGTCACGCGCGCGTTCGCATCCTCTGATATCCTCCGGTTCACCTGAGCGCCTCGCTCGGAATTCGATCTGGAGTACATGATGTCCAAGACCATTGCGATCCTCGCGCCCGGCGCCATGGGCAGCGCCGTCGCCCGCCGCCTCAGTGAGCACGGCGCGCGCGTGCTGACGTCTTTGGACGGGCGGAGCGAGGCGACGCGGAAACGCGCGGCAGATGCCGGCATGGTCGGCGCCGATGACAATCAAATTGCGAGCGCCGACATCATCCTCTCGATCGTGCCGCCGGGCGAAGCCGTTGCGCTGGCTGAGCGGCTGGCCGCGCTGATCGTCAGGCGCGAGAAGAAGCCAATCGTGGTCGATTGTAACGCCGTCAACGTCGATACCGTGCAGAGAATTGAGGAGATCATCGGCTCGGCGCAGGCGCCGTTCGTCGATGGCGGCATCATCGGCTTTCCGCCGCAGCCCGGCGGCAAGAGCCCGGCCTTCTACATGTCCGGCGCATACGCCAAGGACGTCGCGGCGCTGAAGGAGTTCGGCCTGGACGTGCGCATTGTGGAGGGGCCTGTCGGCGCGGCGTCCGCCCTGAAAATGTCCTACGCCGGCATCGTCAAGGGTCTCGCCGGCATCGGCTCGGCCATGGTGATCGCGGCAACGAAAGCGGGCGCTGCGGACGCGTTGCGTGACGAACTGGCGCTGAGCCAGGCCGCGATCCTGGCGCGGCTCGAGGTCGCGCTGCCTGACATGATCCCGAAAGCGTATCGCTGGGTCGCGGAGATGCGGGAGATTTCCGGATTCCTCGGCCCGGATCATCCGGCCAGCCAGATCTATGAGGGCTTTGCGAGATGGTTCGAGCATCTCGCCGAGGATGCAAATGGTGAGGCGGCGGATGCCGCGCTGATGAAGGCGTTCGCTGCGGGGATCGCGCAGAAGAAAGCCTAGTCGCTCCCGCGAGCCGGTTTGCTTCAGATGTAAAGGTCTCTCTCCACACGAGGGGGAGTCTCCGCGAGTCCCTTTGCGACGATCTTTGCGGAAGCCCTCAGCCCGCGCCGATCAGCGGGATCGCCTCGTCGCGCTCATACAGATACAGCAGGCACCGCAGCGCCTCGCCGCGCTCGCCCTTCAGCTTTGGATCGTCCTTGAGGATGCGAAGCGCCTCGTCGCGCGCCTGGGTGATGAGCTGGCCGTGGACCTCCGAGCGCGCGATGCGGTAGCCGGGCAGGCCGCTCTGGCGCACGCCAAGCACGTCGCCTTCGCCGCGCAGCTTCAAATCCTCCTCGGCGATACGAAAACCGTCGGTGGTCTCCCGGATCACCTTCAGCCGCGCCTTCGACATCTCGCCGAGCGGCTCGGAGTAGAGCAGCAGGCAGGTCGAGGCCTCCGAGCCGCGTCCGATCCGGCCGCGCAGCTGGTGCAGCTGGGCGAGGCCAAAACGCTCGGCATTCTCGATCACCATGATGGTCGCCGCCGGCACATCGACGCCGACCTCGACCACGGTGGTCGCGACCAGCAGGCCGATCTCGTGGGCGGCGAACTGGCCCATCACGCGGTCCTTCTCGGTGCCCTTCATCTGGCCGTGCACGAGCCCGACGCGCTCGCCGAACCGCTTCTGCAGGCTCTCGAAACGCTTCGTCGCGTTGGTGAGGTGCTCGGTGCCTTCGGCCTCGGATTCCTCGACCAGCGGGCAGATCCAGTAAACCAGCTTGCCCGCCTGCAGCGCGCGGCCGATGCTGTCTGTGACTTCGGCGAGGCGGCTGATCGATATGGTGCGGGTTTCGATCGGCTGGCGGCCGGCGGGCTTTTCGCGCAGCTCGGAAATGTCCATGTCGCCGAAATAGGTCAGCACCAGCGTGCGCGGGATCGGCGTCGCGCTCAGCACCAGCACGTCGACGGCCTCGCCCTTGGACGTCAGCGCGAGCCGTTCGCGCACGCCAAAGCGGTGCTGCTCGTCGACGATCGCGAGGGCAAGATCGTGGAAGATCACATCGTCCTGGATCAGCGCATGGGTGCCGACCAGGAGGTCGATCTCGCCGGCTTCGAGCTGCGCGATGATCTCACGCCGCTCCTTGCCCTTTTCGCGGCCGGTGAGGATCGCAACCCGCATGCCGGCGCGCTCGGCGAGCGGGGCGATGGTCTTGATGTGCTGGCGCGCCAGGATTTCGGTCGGTGCCATCAGCGCGGCCTGCTTGCCGACCTCCGTGACGGCCGCGGCCGCGAGCAGCGCGACCACGGTCTTGCCGGAGCCGACGTCGCCCTGGAGCAGGCGCAACATGCGCACGGGCTGTTGCAGATCGCTGGCGATCGCCGCGGCCGCGTCACGCTGGGACAGCGTCAATGCATAGGGCAGGGCGTCGATGATCTTGTTGCGCAAGTGCCCGTCACCGGAATTGCGCACGCCGGCGGGCCGGCGCAATTGCGCGCGGATCAAGGCGAGCGCGAGCTGGCCGGCCAGGAGCTCGTCAAAGGCGAGTCGCGACCAGAACGGCTGATCGGGCAGGATGTCCGTGAGCTCGACCGGCTGGTGCACACGGTTGAGCGCCTCGGTGATCGCAGGAAGATTGCAGCGGCGCATCACCTCCGGGCTGATCCACTCCGGCAAAGCCGGCAGCTTCTGCAGCGCCTGCGCGATCGCGCGGCGGAGTGAGCCGAGCGCGAGGCCCTCCGTCAGCGGATAGACCGGGTCGATGCCGGAGAGCTTTGCGATCGCCTCCTCGTCCAGCACGCGGTCGGGATGCACCATTTGCGGGATGCCGTCGTACATCTGCAGCGTGCCGGAGACGTAGCGCTTCTCCCCCATTGGCAGCAGTTTTTCGACATAGCCGGGCTTGGCGCGGAAGAAGGTCAGCACGACGTCGCCGGTGTCGTCGCTGGCATAGACGAGATAGGGTGCGCGCGCGTTGCGCGGTGGAGGCGGGCGGTGGCGGTCGACGGTGACCTCCAGCGTCACCATGGTTCCGACCGCGGCGTCGCGGATCTTCGGCCGGGCGCGGCGGTCGATGACCTGGCTCGGCAGATGCAGCAGCAGGTCGACCAGCCGCGGCGTCTCGCTGCGGCTGAGCAAATATTGCAGCAGCTTGTCCTGCTTCGGACCGACGCCGGGCAGGCTGGTCACGGGAGCAAACAGCGGATTGAGCAGGCTGGGGCGCATGGATGCGAATCTAGGATCGTTTCGGCCCGTCATGCCCGGCTTTATGCCGGGCATCCACGGCTTTTTTCGCGGCCGCACCCGGGCGGCAGGCTTGCCAAATCGAGGGCTGACACGGCCACCCCGAATGGCTATATCAGCCCCGCCCGGCACGTCCGGGCTTTCTGCGTTTGACTGGATTTGAGACATGACGGGAACGACACGATCGAGCAGCGGGCTGGACGACCGCCGCAAGCGGCTTTTGTTCCGCTGCTGGCACCGCGGCACGCGCGAGATGGACCTGATCCTCGGCCGCTTTGCGGATGCCGAGATCGGCAATCTGTCGGACGCCGAGCTGACCGAGCTCGAGACCTTGCTCGAGGTCAACGATCCCGATCTCTATGCCGCCATCACCGGCGACAAGGTGCTGCCGGCTGATGTCACCGGCGCGCTGTTTGCCCGCATCAAGGCCTATCCGATCGCGGACCGCGACGCATGAAGCAGGGAATGAAATCTCCGGCCGAGCTGCTTGCGCCCGGCCGTGTGCTGACGCTTGCCAATGTCGCGGAAGGCGCCGAAGGCCTGGTCGTCTCCGATCTCGCCCGCGCCATCGCGGCGCGGCCGAAGAAGCCGGCCGTCAGCCTTGCCGTGGTCTGCCGCGACGGTCCGCGCATGCAGCAGCTCGAACGCGCGCTGCAGTTCTTCGCGCCCGATCTGCCGGTGCTCCAGTTCCCGGCCTGGGACTGCCAGCCCTATGACCGCGTCTCGCCGCATGGCGGCATTTTGGCACAACGCCTGACCACGCTGGCGCGGCTGGCCTCGCTCACCGGCAGCGACAAGCCGCTGATCGTGCTGACCACGGTGAATGCGATCGTGCAGCGCGTGCCGGCGCGTGAACTCGTCGCGGCGCAGGCGCTGTCGGTGGCACCCGGCAACGTCGTGCCGATGGACACCATCGTCGCCTGGCTCGAGCACAACGGTTACAACCGTTCCTCGACCGTGCGTGAGCCCGGTGAATATGCCGTGCGCGGCGGCATCCTCGATCTGTTTCCGGCCGGCCTCGAGCAGCCGGTGCGCTTCGACTTCTTCGGCGACAGCCTGGAATCGATCCGCTCCTTCGACGCCGAGACCCAGCGCACGCTGCTCGACATGCGCTCGCTCGACCTCGTGCCGATCTCGGAATTCCAGCTCGTCACCGACACCATCCGCCGTTTCCGCATGGGCTATGTCGCCGAGTTCGGCGCGCCCGAGCGCGACGATGCGCTGTATGAAGCCGTCAGCGAAGGCCGCCGCCATCCCGGCATGGAGCACTGGCTGCCGCTGTTCCAGGACCGGATGGACACGCTGTTCGATTATCTGCAGGGCGCGCCCATCGCGATCGAGCCGCAGGCCGAGGACGCCGTCCGCGAGCGATTCAAGCAGATCCAGGACTATTACGAGGCCCGCCGCGATGCCATGGAGCATCCCGCCGGCGGCGCCATCTACAAGCCGCTGCCGCCGGACCGGCTCTATCTGACCAGCGAGGAATGGACCAGGCGCGAGAGCGACATGCCGCTGCTGCGGTTGACGCAGTTCTCGGTTCCTGCCGACGGGACCAGTGTCATCGACGCCGGTGCCCGCAAGGGCCGCGATTTCGCGCCGGAGCGCAACGACAACACGGTCAACGTGTTCGAGTCCGTCGTCAGCCACGTCATGGCGCTGCACGCCCAGCGCAAGAAGGTCGTGATCGCGCTCTGGAGCGAGGGCTCACGCGACCGCATGAATTCGATGCTGCGCGACCACAAGCTGGCCCACACCACCAGCGTCAACAGCTGGCGGACGGTGCAGGCCACCCCGCGCAACGAGACCATGCTGGCCGTGCTCGGCCTCGAAAGCGGTTTCGAGACCGATGAGATCGCGCTCATCAGCGAGCAGGACATCCTTGGCGATCGCCTGGTGCGGCCGCGCAAGGCCAGCCGCAAGCTCGACAATTTCATCTCGGAGGTGACGAGCCTTGCCGCGGGGGACATCGTCGTCCACGTCGACCACGGCATCGGCCGCTTCATCGGCCTCCAGACCCTCGATGTCGCCGGCGCGCCGCATGACTGTCTCGAGCTGCACTATGCCGCCGAGACAAAACTGTTCCTGCCGGTCGAGAACATCGAGCTGCTGTCGCGCTACGGCTCGGACCAGACCACGGTCGAGCTCGATCGCCTCGGCGGCGGCGGCTGGCAGACCCGCAAGGCAAAACTCAAGAACCGCATCCGCGAGATCGCGGGCGAGCTGATCAAGATCGCCGCCGCGCGTCATCTGCACGAGGCGCCCAAGCTGCCGGTGCAGCAGGGCCTGTACGACGAGTTCTGCGCGCGCTTCCCGTATGACGAGACTGAGGACCAGCTAGGGGCGATCGAATCCACGCTGAAGGATCTCGAACTCGGCCGTCCCATGGACCGGCTGATCTGCGGCGACGTCGGCTTCGGCAAGACCGAGGTGGCGTTGCGCGCGGCCTTTGCCGTCGCGCTCGAAGGCAAGCAGGTCGCCGTGGTGGTGCCGACCACGCTGCTCGCACGCCAGCACGCGAAGACCTTCACCGAGCGCTTCAAGGGCTTTCCGGTCAACGTGGCGCAGGCCTCGCGCCTGGTCGCGACCAAGGAGCTCAATCTGGTCAAGAAAGGCATCGCCGACGGTTCGGTCGACATCGTCGTCGGCACCCACGCGCTGCTCGGCAAGGCCATCAAGTTCCGCGACCTCGGCCTCGTCATCGTCGACGAGGAGCAGCATTTTGGCGTCACTCACAAGGAGCGGCTGAAGGCGCTGCGCTCCGAGGTGCACGTACTGACGCTGTCGGCAACCCCGATTCCGCGCACGCTGCAGCTGGCGCTGACCGGGGTTCGCGAGCTCTCGATCATCGCATCGCCCCCGGTTGATCGCCTCGCGGTGCGCACCTTCGTCGCTCCGCATGATCCGCTGATGATCCGCGAGGCGCTGCTGCGCGAGCGCTACCGCGGCGGCCAGGCGTTCTACGTGGTGCCGCGCATCGACGACCTCGCCGAGGTCAAGGATTTCCTCGACAAGAACGTGCCGGAGATGAAGGTCGCGGTCGCGCACGGCCAGATGCCGCCCGCCGTGATCGAGGACATCATGACCGCTTTCTACGACGGCAAGTTCGACATCCTGCTGTCCACCACGATCGTCGAGTCCGGCCTCGACATCCCCAACGCCAACACGCTGATCGTGCACCGCGCCGACATGTTCGGCCTCGCCCAGCTCTACCAGCTGCGCGGCCGCGTCGGCCGCTCCAAGCTGCGTGCGTATGCGCTGTTCACGCTGCCGGCGCAGCAGAAGATCACAGCGCAGGCCGAGCGCCGGCTCACCGTGCTGCAATCGCTGGAGACGCTGGGCGCGGGCTTCCAGCTCGCCTCGCACGACCTCGACATCCGCGGCGCCGGCAATCTGCTCGGCGAGGAGCAGTCCGGCCACATCAAGGAGGTCGGCTTCGAGCTCTATCAGTCGATGCTGGAGGAGGCGATCGTCAACCTCAAGGCCGGCGTCTCCGAGCCCGCCGCCGACCGCTGGTCGCCGTCAATCACCATCGGCATGCCCGTGCTCATTCCGGAGGATTATGTCGGCGATCTCTCGGTGCGGCTGTCGCTGTACCGGCGGCTCGCCGATCTCGACACCGAGGAGGAGATCGAGAATTTTGGCGCCGAGATGCGCGATCGCTTCGGCGTGCTGCCGGACGAGGTGCGCTACCTCTTCAAGGTCGCCGCGATCAAGGCGTTCTGCCGCCGCGCCAATGTCGGGAAGATCGATGCCGGCCCGAAGGGCGCCGTCATCGACTTCCGCGACAATTCCTTCGCCCATCCCGATCGTCTGGTGAGCTTCATCCGCAGCTACGGCCAGGCCGCCAAGGTTCGGCCCGATATGAAGGTGGTGTTCCTGCAGGATTGGGAGACGCCGGAAGAGCGTCTCGTTGGGACGACGGAGATCATGCGCCAGCTGGCGCAGCTCGCGGAAAGCAAGAAGGCGGCGTGAGGCGCTGTGATATCTGCAGAGGCGATGCGGCTTGAATCGTTGCGCGGCCTCTGGATCTGAAGACAATGACGTATGGTCACTTGCGGAATGACCGAGCAGTATCTATATCCAAATCATCGAGTTTCGGCCGAACGACTTGGCCTCGCCGCTTTCAAGCGCGCCTGACTGACGACCCTCCCTCCAGATCTCGACGACATCGACCGCGCTTTTGAGCGTGGCCAAACGCTTATCTATCGTAAAGGACGACCCCATGACGACGGGAACTGTGAAGTGGTTTAACAGCCAAAAGGGTTTCGGATTCATTCAGCCCGACCAGGGCAGCCAGGATGTGTTCGTTCATATCAGCGCCGTTGAACGCGCCGGCATGAATACCCTCAACGAAGGGCAGAAGGTTTCATTCGAAATCGTTGCAGACCGCCGGACCGGCAAGTCTGCTGCTGAAGATCTGCGCGCCGCATAGGCTGTCGCAATCGACATGACGTTGCTTTGACCACGGATGTACTGGCAGAGCTTCGGATCTCTTGACCCGCGACCGTTCACCGGCCGCGGGTTTTTTGCACCGGTTACCGCCTGATCGCGAATGCGAATGGTGGCGTTTCGCGCGAAAATTCCCATATAGACTTCATGACCAATTGGCAGAAGTCGACCACGCGACAAGCACCCAAGACCAAGGCAGAGCTCCGCCTGATGCTGACCGAAGCGGTCCGCAATACGCAACCGAGCCTCGAGTCAGAGCGAAGATTGAAAGCCAGGAAGATCGCGGCCGGGACGGCTCGCGCCGATCCAGCCTCCGGGGTCGCCTTACCGGTTCGCTAAGCCGCGAGAAGGAGCAGCATGCGCAAGGTTCCCCAGCCCACCGAGCAAGAGATTCGGGAGGGCCCTCAGGCGGTGTCCTTCCAGATCGCGAACGGGAACACGCGGCAGAGCTGTATTCTTCAAACAAATTTCCCGACCAAGGCGCAGGCGCAGAGATACCTTCTGGCGAACTGGCCGGCCGTCGAGAAGATGGCGCGCGACGCTCTCGCGATGGGGACCGTCGAGGACGGCCAGATCAAGCTCATGATGGTTTGAGCGATCGAGCCGTGCCGGCGGATGCTACGATGCCGCCCGCGACGCATCCGCCGACAGCCGCCCCAGCAGCGACCTTGCCGTATCCGACGGCGACAGCGAGTCCACGCTGACGACGGGCTCGCTGCGCATCTCGTGCTTGCCGTTGGAGGTGTGCCGCATCACCGCCGAGAGGCGGCGGGCGATCATGTGGGCGGTGCGGAAGTCGGTTTCCGCGAACACGACGATGACCGAGCCGTCCTTCTGCGCCGCGCCGAAATCCATCTGACGCATCAGGCGGCTGAGGATGCGCGCGGCACCGAGCTGGGCGCGGGAATTGCCGGGGTCGAAGGCGAACCGCGCGACCGACAAACCACCGCCGCGGGCGAGCGTCTGCTCGACCGCCTTGGCAAAATCGCGGGCGAAGGCTTCAACCGTGAGCAGGCCGCTGCGCGGATCGAGCCAGCCGCCGGCATCGATCGAGCGGAGCGTGCGGCTCAATTGTGCTTCCATCGCATGCTGGCGGATCAGGGGCAGCGCATTGGCCGCGACGTTCGCCGGCTCGCCCGGGATCAGCTCGAGATTGGGCAGATCGTAGATCTGTGTCAGCTGGTGCGCGGTGACGACGACGGGCAGGCTGCGGAAGCGGGAGTCCTCGGCGAGCACCGTTAGAAAGGCGTCGGTGACGCGCGCGGTAAAACCTTCGGCGAGCACGACGCCGTCGAGGTCACGGGTGTTGAGATGTTTCGCGGCGGCCTCGATCGAGAGCGCGCCGACGACGCCGGCACGTTCGCCGAGCGCGACGGAGAGCGCGGGATAGGCCGAGCCGCGGCCGATCAGGAGCACGGTGGCATCGCGGGCGGGATCGCCTTGCGGCAGCGCGACCTTCACTTCCGGCAGCCGGCGCAGCACCGTGGCATGCAGGGTGCGCACGCGCAGAGCGGCGCGAAGGCGCGCGATCAGGCGGTCGGAATTGCCGCCGCGCGAGGAGAACGGCAGGGCGTTGTGGGGCAGCGTGCCTGCAGCATCGAGGGCCACGAAAGGAAGGTAGAGCGACTGGTCGGCGATCTTCTTGGCGAGCGGCGCAATATGCGGCTCATGACCGCCGGACATCTGGGCGAGAACCGCGGCCGGCTGGACCTGCTCGACGGCGCGCGCTGCGCTGGCCCAGTCGGTGTCGACGACGGGAAAGAGCCGGGCCTCGTCCAGCGCCGCAATGAAGGGCGGCCGCTCGGCATTGGACACAAACAGGATCGGGCCCGCCTGGGACATTCGCAAAACTCTGATCACGCGACAGATGCCCCGCAATCTAGTTTGGCCGCCTTAATGCAGCGTCAACGTACCAGGCGAAACCGCGCCTAGCCGGGGCCGGAACGGTCGCGAAAAGCTTCGACCATCAGGGGGTTAAGCCCGAGCTCGCTGAGCGCCTCGCGGGCCCGGGTATTGTCCTGCGCGCGTCCGGCCAGCCGGTGGCCGGAAAGCCGGTCGGGCAGCGCGGTGAGCAGGGCGCCCTGGCCGAGCCGGCGAGCCCATTCCTGAAGGTCGTTGGAGAGGAAGCGGTAGCCGCCGACGGCCATGATGCCGGAGGGGGGCGCGGTGATGCAGATCGCGCCGCTCGGACGGTCGAGCCGGGCGGCATAGCCGGTGTCGACATAATCGCGCGGCGGCTGCGCGGTCAGCGTGTCTCCGACCGGCTGCGGCGGGGCATAGGCCGCGATCGGCACCATCGCGCCTCGCAGGCCGAGCGTGCCCTTCGGCGTCAGCAGGATCTCGCCCGCAATGGACGAGCCGGATTGCTCGCGCGGGGCGCCGTGCGGCCCGGGCATCACCGCAACGGGCATACCGTCCTCGCCGCGGCGGGCGCCGAACAGCCCGGCCTCGCCGAACAGGTAGACGTCGGTCAGCGGGGCATGGGGCGCGATCCAGGCATCGCTCGCCGCCACCTGCTCGGGCGCGCGCCACAGGCCGATGACATTGCGCAAGGTCGGCATCCGCGCCGCCAGGTCGGCATCGCCAAGACGCAGCGCGAGCTGCGCCGGCGCGATCAGCACCTCGCATTCATGCTCGTTGATCTGCTGCTCCAGCACCTCGTTCTCGAACGGATGATGCAGCGCCAGCGCGCCGCCGGAGAGCAGCCACACCGCGAGCGAGGAGGCGAGCCCTGCGAACGACATCGGCGTGAACGCCGCCATCACGGTCGCGCCCTGCCTGATGTCGGCTTCCAGCGACATCGCAAGCCCGCCGGCGATCAGGCTGAAATGCGGCCGCGGCACCGGGCGAAAGCCTTCGGCCGTGACGTCGAAGGAGATCATCGCCGCCTTGCGGCCGTCCTGAATCACGGCGCGCGTGGTGCCGGGCGGGCGGGCCAGCACCTCGTCGAGCGAAGCCATGCCTTCCGGTAGATCGGTGCCGAAGCCGCAGACGTGACGGATCGAGAAGGCTTCCGCGGCCGCATGCATCGCCAGATCGGCATAGCTGACGCCGTCGACCGTGCTCATGGTGACGATGGCGCGCGCCGCGGTGCGGTTCAGCGCGGCGGTCAGTTCCGCGTGCCGCCAGAGCAGCGGCAGCACCGCGACGACGAGGCCGGCGCGATGGGCGGCGAGCACGGTGAGCACGAACTCGACCGTGGCAGGCAATTGGATCGCGATGACGGAATTGGCCGGCAGGCCTGATTCGACGAAATAAGCCGACAGCGCCTCGATGGCCGTGTCGGCTTCGGCATAGGTCATCCGCCGCGGCTGGTGCCCGGTCACGCGGGCCTTGTTGAGGGGATCAAGCAGGGCGGGCGCGTGCGGCTGCCGGATCAGCGTGCGCTGAAACAACGTGTCGAGCGTCGGCGATACGGCTGGCTGGTTCACGGCGTCACTTTGCTTGATGAGCTTGCGGCTGCCCCTTCGACCACCAGGTCTCCGGCAAATAGCCTGAGAGCGAGGTGGCCTTGGGCCGTTCTATCCGATTCCAGCGCGCGATCCATTGCTCGGATACGTTAAACAGGGGGATTGTGTAGAAGCCCGCGATCAGAGCGCGGTCGAGCGCCCGCACCGACGAGACGAAATCCGTATGTTCCCGGGCCTCGAGCAGGGCGGCGATCATGGCATCGATCGCCGGATCCCTGGCGCCCATGTAGTTGCGGGTCCCCGGATTGTCCGCGCCAGCGCTGCCCCAGTAGAAATATTGCTCGTTGCCGGGTGACAGCGACTGGTCCCAGCGGTTCTGGATCATGTCGAATTCGTAAGCGAGCCGGCGTTGATCGAACTGCACGGGGTCGACCGTTCGCACGCTCGGCTCGATGCCGGCGCGCTTGAGGTCGCGCTGGAAGGCGAGCGCGATGCGTTCCTGGTCGCGGGTCGTGACCAGGATCTCGAAGTTGAGGGGCGCCTTGGTCTTGCGATTGCGCAGCACGGTGCCGTCGAGCTCATAGCCGGCGTCCGACAACAGCTTCAGCGCGGCGCGCAGCGTGGTGCGGTCGCGTCCCGATCCGTCAGTCACCGGCAGACGGTAGCTGCCGTCCATGACATCGGGCCGAATTTGCGCGGCGAAGGGTTTGAGCAGCTCGCGCTCGCGCGCGTCCGCGGGCCGGCCATAGGCCGACAGGTCGGAGCCGGCGAAATAGCCGGCAACGCGCGAATAAAGCCCGAAAAAGTAATTGCGGTTGACCAGCTCGAAATCGAACAGAAGCGTCAGCGCCTGGCGGACGCGGATGTCGGCGAAGATTGGACGGCGGGTGTTGAACACCAGGAATTCGGAGGGTTGCGGCAGGCCCGGCTTGACGCTGTCGCGGATCACCTCGCCGCTTTTGGCGGCTGGAAAATCGTAGCCGTCGTGCCAGCGCAGCGGCTCGTGCTCGACGCGGAAATCATAGAGGCCGCGCTTGAAGGCTTCGAAGTGGCCGTTGGCCTCGCGAAAATAGTCGAGCCGGATCTCGTCGAAATTGTAGAGCCCGCGGTTGATGGGCAGGTCGCGGCCCCAATAATCGGGATTGCGGGTGAGCGTCACGCTGGCCCCGGGCTTCACCGCCGTGACGCGATAGGGGCCTGAGCCAATCGGGCTCGTCAGCGTCGTCTCCTCGAAGGTCGCGACGTCGACGGCTTGCTTCGACAGGATCGGCATCAGGCCGAGGATCAGCGGCAGCTCGCGGTCGTTGGCGCCCGCGAGGTCGAAGCGGACGGTGAGGGGATCGGGCGCCTCGGCCTTGGCAACCTTGGCATAGTATTGCCGAAGGTTCGGACGACCGCGGTCGCGCAGGAGCTGCCAGGAGAACAGCACGTCTTCGGCCATGACCTGCTTGCCGTCGGAAAAACGGGCGCGCGGATCGAGACGGAACGTGACGAAGCTCCGCTCGTCGTCGGTTTCGACGCTCCTGGCGAGCAGGCCATAGAGCGTGAATGCCTCGTCATTGCCGCGCGCGAGCAGGCTCTCGACCACGTAGCCCCGCATCTGCTGCACAGCTAATCCCCTCACGATGAAGGGATTGAGGCTGTCGAAGGTGCCCAGAACACCCCAGGTCAAGCGGCCGCCCTTGGGGGCATCGGGATTGGCGTAGGGCATGTGGGTGAAATCGGCCGGCATGGCCGGCTTGCCGTGCATGGCGATGGCGTGGGCTTCCTCGCCCCGCGCGCTGCCAGCGCACAGCCCACCCGCGAGCATAGAGGCAAGGACGCAAAGGCGGAGACCGGGGCCCTCGAAAAGGCGCTGGAACTTGAACATCGGCACACGTTGATTCGAGGACCGGCTAGCCTCGAATCCTATCACAGGGAATTTCACCGGGCGCAGCCGCGGATGTGGCCAAAGACGGTTGTCGGCATTGATCTTTTCGTCGGCCACGTTAAGAAGGCGGGCAATCGCGCAAGAGCGCCGAGCCCGTCACTTATCTGCCTCAATTGACGGGAAGAGAGCCGCGCCCAAGGCGGCTTGGTTCGGCGCTTCGGAGCGGTTCGGGCGCTTCCCGTTCAGAAAGGGTTTTCCGCAATGAATTTCCGTTACTTGGCCGCGTCCGTCCGGCCGCGTGGGCGACTTCTCGCCCTGTTGACGGCGACGGCGTTGGCCGTTCCGTTTGCCGCCGAGGCCCAGACCCCGGCGCCGGCCCCGGCCCCGGGTGCGCCCAAGGTGGCTCCGGCCCCGAAAGCGGCTCCCAAGACCGCCCCGAAGGCTCCGGCACCGGCCGCTCAGGCCCCCGCGCAGCAGGCTCCCGCTGCAGGCGCTCCGGCGCAGCAGGGCGCGGCCCAGCCGGCCGATCAGCAGATCCAGCTGATCTACGCCCCCTGGACCAAGTTCTGCCTGAAGGGCCAGGACGCCAACGCCAAGCAGGTCTGCTTCACCGGCAAGGACGGCCGCATCGAATCGGGCCAGCCGGTCATCGCCGCCGTCATCATCGAGCCGGAAGGCGAGCCCAAGAAGATCCTGCGCGTGACGCTGCCGCTCGGCATGCAGCTCGTGCACGGCACCCGCATCATCGTGGACAGCAACGCGCCGCTGCAGCAGCCCTATGTGATCTGCTTCCAGAACGGCTGCATGTCCGATTACGAGGCGACGCCCGAGCTCATCAACAGCATGAAGAAGGGCCAGAATCTCGTTGTCCAGGCGATCAACGCCAACGGCGCGCCGCTGACCCTGCCGCTGCCGCTCGCCGGCGAATTCCAGAAGGCCTATGACGGTCCGCCGACCGATCCGAAGGTGTTCGAGGAAAATCAGAAGAAGCTCCAGGAAGAGCTTCAGAAGAAGGCTGATGAGCAGCGCAAGAAGCTCGAGCAGAGCGGTGCTGCTCCGGGTGCGGCTCCGACCGGCCAGAAGTAATCGGGCGTCAGACGTCCAGACATGAAGAAGGCGCTCATCTCGAGCGCCTTTTTTGCTGGCTGGGTGCTGGTGGTGAAAACCTAGTTCAGCGACGGGTTGCGCGGGCGATAGCCGCCGGCCTTGTCCTTGATGAAGATCTCGGCGACCTGGGAATGCCGGACCGGCTCGCCGGAATCGTCGGGCAGAAGGTTCTGCTCCGAGACATAGGCGACGTATTCCGATTCCGCGTTCTCAGCGAGCAGGTGGTAGAACGGCTGGTCCTTGTGGGGCCGCACCTCCTCGGGGATCGACAGCCACCACTCCTCGGTGTTGTTGAATTCCGGATCGATGTCGAAGATCACGCCCCGGAACGAGAAGATCCGGTGGCGCACGACCTGTCCGATCTGGAATTTGGCGGTCCGCGCTTTAATCATTCCCCGTCGATAGACCAGGATTGTGGCCGATGCTAGTGGCCTCATCTGGAATTAACGTTCACTTTGGGGGCAGATAGCCCCCAAGTCTTCAGAAAACACTTGATCAATGGTCGATATCCTCAATCTGGCGCTACCTTATTTCGGCTTGATCTTCGTCGGTTTTGCCTGCGGCAAGGTCAAGTCCCTGCCGGAATCGGGTCTCGCCTGGATGAACTTCTTCCTGCTCTACGTGTCGTTGCCGGCGCTGCTGTTTGCGATCATGTCGAAGACGCCGTTTGCGGAATTGAACAACCCGCCGTTCCTGATAGCGACCACGCTCTCCACCGTCGCCGCGTTCACACTGGCGCTGGTCGTAGGCAAGGTTTTGGGACGGCTGACATTGCGCGAGGCGACGCTCGCAGGCCTCTCCGGCGGCTACGGCAATATCGGCTATATGGGGCCCGGCCTGGCGCTCGCCGTGCTCGGGACCAAGGCGGCGGCGCCGACCGCGCTGATCTTCTGCTGCGACAGCATCTTCCTGTTCACGATCGTGCCGCTCTTGATCGAGCTGTCCGACCGCGACCATCCCTCGATCGTGCACGCCTTCGGCGTCGTGCTGAAGCAGATCGTGCTCAACCCGCTGATCATGTCGGCCTGCTTTGGCGCCGCGGTCGCGGCGCTACATATCGAGATGCCGGTCGCGCTCGACCGCACCATCACCTTCCTCCAGAACGCCGCCGCGCCAACCGCGCTGTTCGTGCTCGGCGTGACCGTGGCGCTGCGTCCGTTCGACCGGGTGCCGTGGGAAGTGCCGGGTGTGATCGCGGTCAAGCTCCTGATCCATCCGCTGGCGGCGTTCGGCCTGATGCTGGCGTTCGGCCCCTTCGCGCAGCCCTGGGCTGCGACCGCCGTGCTGATGGCCTCGCTGCCGCCGGCGCTGAACGTGTTCGTGATCGCCCGGCAGAACGATGCCTGGATCGAATCGGCGTCCGTCGCGGTGCTGCTCGGCACCTTCGCGTCCGTGGTCACGCTGACCAGCGTGATGTGGCTGCTTCAGAGCGGACGGCTGGTGTTTCCGTGAGAGAAGTTACCGCCGCCAGGTCGGCGTCAGGCCTTCGCGCATCGCAAAACGCCGGAGCGGGCCGATGGCGCCGAGCAGGTGCATGCCGACGGCACGGACCGGCTGAAGCGGAAGGAAATCGTTGAGCAGCGAGCGGTTGGCGATGTCGATCGCAAAGGTGCGGCTCAAAACGTCCGGACGCCGCGCGCGGTCGTAGCGTTTGAGCACGTCGGGCGCGCCGGGATCCTGGCCGGCTGCGATTGCCTCGCCCGCGAGCCTAGCAACATCGGCGGCATCGCGCAGGCCGAGATTGAGGCCCTGGGCGCCGATCGGCGGAACCACATGGGCGGCTTCGCCAACCAGCGCGATGCGGTCGCGGCCGAAGGATTTCGGACGTTCGATCGCGAGCGGAAACAGGTTGCGGCCGGGCTCGACCGTCATGCGTCCCAGGATCGAATGCGACTGTTTCTCGATCGCGGCCGACAGCTCGGCATCGCTGAGGCCGCGGAGCCGCTCCGCCTCCGCAGGCGCCGAGACCCAGACGATGCTGGAGCGGTCGCCGGGCAGGGGCACGAACACGCAGGGTCCATGCGGTGTGTGGAACTCGGTCGAGACGTTGCGATGCGGCCGCGTGTGACCGACGTTGAAGGTCAGCGCGGTCTGCGTCAGCTCGCGCCGCGTCACCGCGATGCCGGCAGCTTCGCGGCACAGCGAATGTCGGCCGTCGGCGCCGACCACCAGGCGGGCCGAGAGAAACTGCGCGGAGGCGGTGCGGACCGCGACGTCGTCGGCTTCGATGACGATGGTTTCGGCCTCGTCGTCGAAACGGACGAGATTGGGCAGCTCAGCCGCACGCTCTTCCAGAGCCAGCATCAGCGACCGGTTGTCGATGTTGTAGCCGAAGGCGTCGAGCGCGATTTCGTGACAGGAGAACCGGACCTCCGGCGCGCGGAACAGCCTGCCGGTGTCGTCGACGAGGCGCATGACCTCGAGCGCGGCGGCCTTGTCCTTGCAGCGGGACCAGACGTCAAGCGTCTCCAGCAGCTCGACGGAGGCGCCGAGCAGCGCGGTGGTGCGATTGTCGGCATAGGGAACGCGCCGCGCCACCAGCGCGGTCCGCGCACCCGCCTGCGCCAGTGCGATGGCCGCCGCAAGTCCGGCCGGTCCGCCGCCGATCACGGCGGCGTCATGGAGTGTCGATGCGTCTGTCATGGAGCGACAAATGACACGCTCCGCGGCAAATTCAAGCCCGCTGATTGTGCCTGATTTTATGACAGATTGTGCGACCGGGCGTCGCAATGGCGGATGTGCAAACCGGCCTCATTCTGATAGCAGAAGCCATGGATACCCAGCAGGATTCCCTGAAGCCGAAACCGGCGATCCGCGCCGCGGCCTTCTCGGTGCACATCTTCACCGCGTTCGGCGCGGCGATCGCGCTATTGGCGATGCTGGAGGCCGTGCGCGAGCACTGGGCGGCGATGTTTCAGTGGCTGGGCGTCGCCCTGATCATCGACGCGATCGACGGGCCGATCGCGCGTCGCCTCGACGTCAAGAACGTGCAGCCGAACTGGTCTGGCGACGTGCTCGATCTCGTGGTCGACTTCGTCACCTATGTCTTCGTGCCGGCCTACGCGATCGTCGCCAGCGGCCTGCTGCTGCCGGTCGCAGCTCCCTTGCTCGGCGTCGCCATCATCGTCACCAGCGCACTATATTTCGCCGATCTGCGCATGAAGGCGGACGACAATCATTTCCGCGGCTTCCCGGCACTGTGGAATGCGGCTGCGTTCTATCTGTTCCTGCTGCATTGGCCGCCGCTGTGGTCGACGCTGCTGGTGGCCGCGCTCGTCGTGCTGACCTTCGTGCCGTTCCACGTGCTGCATCCGGTCCGCGTCGTGCGGCTGCGCTGGCTGACGATGTCGCTGATCGCGATCTGGGCGCTGCTTGGCCTCTACGTGCTGGAGATGGATTTCCGCGTCGGCGCCGGCGTCACCATCGCACTCTGCGCGATCGCGCTCTGGATCAGCTTCAGCGATGCGCTGATACGTCTGGTAAGATCGTTCGCATGATGCATCTGTTGACCAGTCCCGAAGCCTGGGCCGCGCTGCTCACCCTGACCGCGCTCGAGATCGTGCTCGGCATCGACAACGTCATCTTCCTGTCGGTGATCGTCTCGCGCATCCCCCAGCAGCAGGCGGACCGCGCCCGCAAGATCGGGCTCGCTCTCGCGCTGATCTTCCGCATCATCCTGCTCAGCGTCCTGGTCTGGCTGATCGGCCTGACCGCGCCGGTTTTTTCATTCAAGGGCGCGGACTTCTCCTGGCGCGACCTCATCCTGATCGGCGGCGGCCTGTTCCTGATCGCGAAGGCGACGCACGAGATCCACGCCGAGGTCGAGGCCGATGACGGCGAGGCCGATCAGAAATCCGGCGGCGGCGCCTTCTTCTGGGTGATCATCCAGATCATCGTCATCGACATCGTGTTCTCGCTGGATTCGATCATCACCGCGATCGGCATGGCCCAGGATATCGAGATCATGATCGCGGCGGTCGTGATCGCCTGCCTGATCATGTACATTTCGTCGGGCCCGGTGTCGCGCTTCGTCGCGGAGCATCCGACCACGAAAATGCTGGCACTGGCGTTCCTGGTGCTGATCGGCGTCGCGCTGGTCGCGGACGGATTCCAATTCCACATTCCGCGCGGCTACATCTATTTTGCCATTGCGTTCTCGGCGGCCGTCGAATTCTTCAACGTGCTGGCCAAGCGCAACCGCAGGAAGATCAGCAAGCCGTCGGTTTAGGCGTTCCAGCTACATCGAGTTGACAAGGCGGGCGCGATGTCTTTCGCTGGCCTTTGAGAAGAGGAGGTCAGGTGATGACCAAAGCGGTCCGTGTGCACAAGGTCGGAGGCCCCGAAGCCCTGGTCTATGAGAGCGTCGATGTGCCGGCGCCCGGGCCCGGCGAGGTGCGCATCCGCCAGCATGCGGTCGGCCTGAACTTCATCGACGTCTATTACCGCACCGGTCTCTACAAGGCGCCGGGGCTGCCCTTCATTGCCGGCAACGAGGCCTCGGGCGAGGTCGTCGCCGTCGGGCCCGGCGTGACGCATTTCCATCCCGGCGATCGCGTCGCCTACTACCACAATCTCGGAGCCTATACCGGCGAGCGCAACCTTCCCTGGGAGAAGCTGGTCAAGCTGCCCGATCACATCACCCACGAGCAGGGCGCCGTGCTGATGCTCAAGGGCCTGACGGTCTGGTATCTCCTGCACAAGACCTTCAAGGTCGAGCCGCATCATCGCGTGCTGATCCACGCCGCGGCCGGCGGCATCGGCCTCTTGGCCTGCCAATGGGCGAGGGCGCTCGGGGCCCACGTCATCGGCACGGTCGGCTCGCGCGAGAAGGCCGAGCTCGCCGAGGCCAATGGCTGCGATCACGTCATCCTCTACAACGAGGAGGACTTCGTCGCGCGCGTCAAGCAGATCAGCCGCAACGAAGGCTGCGACGTCGTCTATGACGGCGTCGGCAAGGCGACCTTCCCGGGCTCGCTGTCCTGCCTGAAGCCGCGCGGCATGTTCGTCTCCTTCGGCAACGCCTCCGGCCCGGTGCCGCCGTTCTCGATCGCCGAGCTCAACAATCACGGCTCGCTGTTTGCGACGCGGCCGAAGCTCAACGACTACGTCGGCACGCGCAAGGAGCTGCTCGAAGGCGCCGACACGCTGTTCGCCGCCGTCATCAACGGCAAGCTGCACGTGCCGATCAACCACGCCTACGCGCTGAAGGATGCCGCCAAGGCGCATATCGATCTCGAAAGCCGCAAGACCACGGGCGCGTCGATCTTGAAGCCGTAGTTTCTCGTGTCCCGGACCAGCCGCAACGCCTGAAGCGTTGCGGCGCAGAGCCGGGACCCAGATGCAACACGCACTGCGGAGAGATGGGCCCCGGCTCAGCAGCGCAACGTCGAAGAGACGCTGCGCTGCGTCCGGGGCACGAGACGGTGCTACGCCACCCGCCGTGCTGCGCCGGCCTTGGTCAAGATCCCGTCGAGACAATCGATCATCTCGGCGATCTCTGCCCTCGCGACGTTCAGCGCCGGCATGAAGCGCAGCGTGTCGAGCTGCGGGGCGTTGAGGAGCACGCCGGCTTCGAACGCTTGCGCGACGATGCCGGGCGCGATCGGCAGCTTGAGGTCGAGCGCGAGCAGCAGCCCGCGTCCCCGCACGCCGCCGAGCCCATGCCGCGCCGAGACCTTCTGCAGCTCGCTTTCGAGCAGCAGGCCGGTCTCGGTGACCTGTTTCAGGAAGTCCGGATTGCCGACCTCCTCGAGCACCGCGAGCCCCGCCGCGCACATGATCGGGTTGCCGTTGAACGTGCCGCCTTGGTCGCCGTGCTCGAAGCAGGAGGCATGCTCGGTGGCAAGCAGGGCGGCGAGCGGCACGCCGCCGCCGATGCCCTTGCCGAGCGTCATGATGTCGGGCGCGATCCCGGCATGCTCGTAGTGGAAGAGTTTTCCGGTCCGGCCCATGCCGGTCTGGATCTCGTCGAAAATGAGCAGCAAGCCGTGGGCTTTGGTCAGCGCGCGCAGCTGTTGCAGGAACTGATCGGTCGCTGGCCAAACGCCTGATTCACCCTGGATCGGTTCGAGCATCACCGCGACGGTGTTGTCATTGATCAAGCTCTCGACCGAGGCGATGTCGTTGAGCTTCGCCTTCTTGAAGCCTGCGACCTTCGGCTCGAACAGCGGTTCGAACGCCTTCTTGCCCGAGGCCGACATGGTCGCCAGCGTCCGGCCGTGAAAGCCGCCTTCGAAGCTGATGATCTCGAACGCGCCGCCTTTGTGCAGGGTGCCATATTTGCGCGCGAGCTTGATCGCACCCTCGTTGGCTTCCGCGCCGGAATTGGCAAAGAACACCTGGTCGAAGGCGCTGTTCGCGACCAGCGCTTGCGCCAGCTTCAGGCTCGGCTCGTTGTAGAAAGCCGGGCTCGGCGTCAGCAGCCGCTTGGCTTGCGCACTCAGTGCGTCGGCGATCGCAGGCGGGGAGTGGCCGAGGCAGTTCACGGCCCAGCCCTGTACGAAATCGAGATAGCGCTTGCGGTCGTCGTCCCAGAGGTAGGAGCCCGCGCCGCGGACGAACACGGCCTTGGGCCGTGCGGTGATGTCCATCAGCGCGTCGTACGGATGCGTGGTCATGTCGAACTCCTCTGGAGGCGGGTGGAAAACGGGCGCAAAAAGCAGAAAGGCCGCACCTTGCGGGTGCGGCCTTCTCGAAAACTTCAGCTGAATTCAGTGGTTCAGCGGCGTCGTCGGACATGGCGCACCCTCTCATCGTCGCGGGAGCGACGACGGAGCATTTCGGTGCGCAGGTGGGTCCGGGAATTGATCATGGGGCGGGTCCCTACAGCCGAATGGCAGGGCTTGTCAAGCGGTCGTTTTGCAAAACACCCGCCTGGCGTGCATCGATCAGGTCCATCTTCGTTGCCCAAGAGGCTTACTCGACGCCGTAATGGGCGAACTCGTCGACGATCCCAGCGTTGATCGCTTTCGCTGCCGCGATGTCGCGCTCGGCGCCTTCGTTGTCGCCCTTCTTCCGCTTTGCGAGCCCACGGCCGTAGAGCGAGCTGTCGTACGCGGGCTTGGTGCTCAGTGCCGCGTCGTAGTCCGCAATCGCCGCGTCGAGATTGCCGAGCTTGAGGTAGGTGAGGGCGCGGCTGTCCAGGGTGTAGGGATCGTTCGGGGCCATCTTCAGCGACTGATCGCAATCGGCCAGCGCCTCCTGCAGACGGCCGAGGATCGCGCGCGTCATGCAGCGCGAATTGAATGCGCCGGGATAGCTCGCATTGGCCTTGATCGATCGATCGTAATCCTCCAGCGCCAGCGCATAATCGTGCGCATCGAAATACATGCTCGCGCGCGCATAGAAATCGCGGTCGTTGTTCGGGCTGAGCTGCAGCGACTTGGCGAAGTCAGCCAGCGCGCGGACCCGGTCGCCGCGATCGCGGTAGAGGCGTGCGCGGTTGCCGTAAGCCGGGCCGTAGGTCGGGTCGAACTTGATCGACAGATCGAAATCCGCAAGCCCGCGCTCGTCCTCGCCGTTGTTGCGATAAGCGGTGCCGCGGTTGAAATAGGCCAGCGCGAATTTCGGGTCGAGCCTGATGGCCTGATCGTAGTCGGCGATTGCGCGCTCGTAGTCGTTCTTGTCGATGAGGGAGTTGCCGCGGTTGTTGTAGTAGAGCGGGTCGCGGGCGTTGAGCCGGATCGCGCGTGTGTAATCGGCAATGGCGTGATCTTTCTCGCCGAGATCGTCATGGGCAATCCCCCTGTTGTACCAGAGGTCGGAATGTCCAGGATTGAGCTCGATCGCACGGTTGAAGTCCACCAGCGCACGCGCGGCGTCGCCCCTTCGCCGGAGCATTTCGCCGCGATTGGCGAGCGCATGCACATCGTTGGGATTGGCCTTGAGCACCGCCGAGCAGCCCTCGACGCGCTGCTCCTCGCGGCTCCCGTCGTCGTCCGCGTAGCACCATTGGCGCAGCTGTGCGGCTGAGGGGGATCGCGCCGCAGCGGGGGCGGATAGCGCGAGCAGGGCCATCGTGAGGCCGATGGCCGACAGCTTGAACCAAATTGCGGATGTTTCGTCGTATTCCATTTGCGTACCGCGTCGAAACCATTGCGCCTCTAGCGCGTTTGTGATCGAAGGACGCGACTTGGTTCGAACCGGACGCAACTCGGGCGAGACCAAGAGGGACGGGACCAACCAGACAGTTTTCAGCCTTGTCCGATACGCCTTATCCCATCGACCTCGACAGCATTCGCGGCGCATTTCCGCCGGGTATCGAAGCGCCGCCGCTGCTTGTCGACTTTGCCACCTGGCTCAAGGGGCGTCCCTGGGGCAGCGTCGGCTGCTTCTCGCTGCAGGGCCAGTTCTCGGATCACGCGCCGATCACCGACGGCAGTCCCCTGCGGGACAGGTTTTCGCTGTTCATGCGGCTGCCGGACGGCTCGGCCGTCGGCGGCTGGTACGGCGCCGGTCTCGACCGCGACAATCCGCCGATCGTGGGACTGGGCTCGGAGGGCGACTACGAGCTGCTGGCGCCGAGCCTCGACGGCCTGCTCGCCAAACTGACGTCGCAACAATTCGACAATGCCTGGAGCGATCTCAAGCCGCATGACGAGGTCGAGCCGCAGACGGTCGAGCTCGCGCAATGGCTGGCCGGACGGCCGCTCGGCGAGCCGGCGACGCCCGACGACAATTCGTCGGAACTGCCCGATTTCCGCGGCTTCATGGAAAAATGGAGCCGGGATCGCGAAGATTACTGGGCCAATCACCGCCTGATGGCCGAGCTCGGCTGGCGGCTGGCCGCCCATCTGCCCAAGGGCAAGAAGCCCTGGGACCGGACGAGATTCGAGATCGCGATCGTCGGCAAGCAATACCAGGCGCGCGTGCTTTCGCACGGACCACAGCCGTTCGAGGAAGCCGCCTCGGTCGAATCCCTGCTGCGCGACCTGCGCGAGGAGATGCGCCGCGCCCAGCCCGAGCTTGGCCTGTGGTACACGATGAATTTTGGGCTCTATGCCGACGGCCGCGTCATGCCGAATTTCGAGTACGATCTACGCCCGACCATTGACGGTGATCCGGCGCTGCTCTCCGAGGCGAAAGCCGATCTCGCCCGCGCACCCCGGCCTGAGCGCTGGGTGCCGAAATGGCTGACGGAAGCCTGAAGTCGCGGAATTCCGCGACGCTGCCGTGCAGTCGGCACGCCGAGACCTTCTCGCACCATCAGTGCGTTGTAACTCTTGCTTGACCTCGCGGGGACGGGCACCTTCGATCCCTCTTGACTTAGAGCGCGCTCGAAGGGGTATCTGTACGTGCGTCAGTACGAGAACGGGCACACATGAAGATCGGCGACCTCGCAAGACGAACCGGCTTGTCGACCCACACGCTGCGCTACTATGAGCGCATCGGGCTGCTGCCATACGCTGACCGGGATCGCTCCGGTCAACGTGACTTTGATGCATCGATCCTCACATGGATCACATTCATCGGTCGGCTCAAGACCACGGGAATGCCGATCCGGGACATGTTGCGTTATGCGGCGCTTCGTGACGACGGCGACGCCACCGGGCCAGCCCGGCGGCAGATGCTGGAAATCCATCGCGAACAGGTTCGCACGCAGATTGCCGAACTCCAGGAATGCCTGCTCGTCCTTGATACCAAGATCGCCGGCTATGCCGGCGACGAACAGAGGACGAAGGAAAATGACGCACGCCCCGACACACGCCGAAAGCCGCTTCGATCGCGGCCAGCGGGCCCTGTCACGCATTGACGGCAAGGCCGGCGAAAAGGTCGTCGCCTCACTCGCCGACATCGCTCCGGATTTCGCACGCTACGTGATCGAGTTTCCCTTCGGCGACATTTACTGCCGCCCGGATCTCGGCCTGCGCGATCGAGAGATCGCGACGATCGCCGCGCTGACGGCGCTCGGAAATGCCGCGCCTCAGCTCAAAGTGCATATCGAGGCGGGGCTGAACGTCGGGCTGTCTCGCGACGAGATCGTGGAGATCAACATGCAGATGGCCGTCTATGCGGGCTTCCCGGCGGCAGTGAACGGGCTGTTCGCAGCCAAGGAAGTGTTCGCCGCGCAGGAGGGACAGCAGGCGTCGGGCAACGCGACCTGACGAATGTCGGCGCGGTGTATCGTGCATCGCCGTAGTTCAGTGCGCGCAGCCTGAACGCGGGCTAGTTGAATGGCTGGGCGCGCGCCGGTCTCGCCCGCGAGCGTTGGGGACCGCAATGGCTGTCGGCGCCTTGGAACCTCAGAACCCCGCGACGCTGCCGTGCAGGTCGTACTGGTCGGCGCGCTCGATCTTCGCGGTGACGATCTCGCCGACGCGCAAGGGGCGGCGGCTCGTCAGATAAACCGCGCCGTCGATCTCCGGCGCATCGGCCTTGGAGCGGCCCTTGGCGACGGTCGGGCCGACTTCGTCGATGATGACCTGCTGGCGCGTGCCGACCTTGCGCTTCAGCCTGCGCGCGGAGATCTTCTGCTGCCAGGCCATCAGCGCGTTGTAGCGCTCCTGCTTGACCTCTTCCGGCACCGGGTTGTCGATCGCGTTCGATGTCGCGCCGGCAACCGGCTCGTATTTGAAGCAGCCGAGGCGATCGATCTCGGCCTCGTCGAGCCAGTCGAGCAGATAGGCGAAATCGGCATCGGTCTCGCCGGGGAAGCCGACGATGAAAGTCGAGCGCAAAGCGAGATCGGGACACTCTTCGCGCCAGCGCTTGATCCGCGCCAGCGTCTTGTCCTGCGCCGCCGGGCGCTTCATCGCCTTCAGCACCTCCGGGCTCGCATGCTGGAACGGGATGTCGAGATAGGGCAGCACCTTGCCCTCGTTCATCAGTGCGATGACCTCGTCGACATGCGGGTAGGGGTAGACATATTGCAGCCGGACCCATGCGCCGAGCTCGCCGAGCTCGCGCGCGAGGTCGAGGAATTTGGCGCGGACCTGGCGGTCCTTCCACGGGCTCTCGGCATATTTGAGATCGACGCCATAGGCCGAGGTGTCCTGCGAGATCACCAGCAATTCCTTGACGCCGGCGCCGACCAGGCGCTCGGCCTCGCGCAGCACGTCATTGGCCGGGCGCGAGACGAGGTCGCCACGCAGCTTCGGGATGATGCAGAAGGTGCAGCGGTTGTTGCAGCCCTCGGAGATCTTCAAATAGGCGTAGTGGCGCGGCGTCAGCTTGATGCCCTGCGGCGGTACCAGGTCCACATGCGGGTTGTGAGCGGGCGGCAGCGCGCGGTGCACGGCGTCGAGCACGCTCTCGTATTGCTGCGGGCCGGTGATGGAGAGCACGCCGGGATAGGCCTGCTCGATCTGCTCGGGTTCCGCGCCCATGCAGCCGGTCACGATCACCTTGCCGTTCTCGGCCATGGCCTCGCCGATCGCCGAGAGCGATTCCTGCTTGGCGCTGTCGAGGAAGCCGCAGGTGTTGACGATGACGATGTCGGCCCCGTCATGCTTGCGGGCGAGCTCGTAGCCCTCCGCGCGCAAGCGCGTGATGATGCGCTCGGAATCCACCAATGCCTTGGGACACCCGAGCGACACAAAGCTGACCTTGGGCGCAGCCGCCTGATCCATATCCAAATCTGCCTGATTGACCGGCCTGAGCTAGTCCCAATTGCCCACAATTACAACCCTTTGCAGGGCGTTCCGGCGTGCTATGGATGAATCACCTGCCGTGAGTGAGCCATGAGCGCCGAACAGTCACCCAAAATCGTGATCGTCGACGAAAGCCCGATCCGGGCTGCGATCCTGGAGGAGGGATTGCGGGAGGCCGGATTCACGCAAGTGGCCCACATCCGCGAGATGCAGAGCCTGCTCGCCCGTATTTATGCGGTGGACCCCGACATCATCCTGATCGATCTGGAGAACCCCAGCCGCGACGTGCTGGAGGCGATGTTCCAGGTCAGCCGCGCCGTGAAGCGGCCGATCGCGATGTTCGTCGACCAGAGCGATTCAGCCTCGATCCAGGCCTCGGTCGAGGCGGGGGTATCCGCCTACATCGTCGACGGGCTGAAGAAGGAGCGCATCAAGCCGATCCTCGACCTCTGCGTGTCGCGCTTCAACGCCTTCGCCAAGCTGCAGGAGGAGCTGGAGCGCACCAAGTCGCAGCTCGAGGACCGCAAGATCATCGAGCGCGCCAAGGGCATCCTGATGAAGGTGAAGGGCCTCACCGAGGACGAGGCCTACGTGCTGCTGCGCTCCACCGCGATGCGCGAGAAGAAGAAAATCGGCGAGATCGCGCAGTCGATCATCACCGCGTCGGAGATGCTGAAATGACTGCTCCCCTCCGCATCGGGTTCATCCCGCTGGTCGATGCCGCAGCCCTGATCGTCGCCGTCGACAAGGGATTTGCCGCCGCCGAAGGGCTCGAGGTCGAGCTCGTGCGCGAGGTCTCCTGGTCCAATGTCCGCGACAAGCTCAATATCGGCCTGTTCGACGCCGCGCATCTGCTCGCGCCCGTGGCGATCGCGTCCTCGCTCGGGCTCGGCCACGTCAAGGTGCCGATCGCAGCCCCCTTCAATCTCGGCATCAATGGCAATGCCATCACGGTGTCGCCGGCGCTTCATGCGGCGCTGATGGAGGAGGTCGACGGCGATCGCTTCGACCCGATGGTTACGGCGAAAGCGCTGGCGAAAGTGGTGGCCAAGCGGCGCAAGGCCGGGGCAGAGCCGCTGACCTTCGGCATGACCTTCCCGTTCTCGACCCACAATTATCAGCTGCGGTTCTGGATGGCGGCGGCCGGCGTCGATCCCGACGAGGACGTGCGCCTCGTGGTGCTGCCGCCGCCCTACATGGTCGACAGCCTCAAGAGCGGCCATGTCGATGCATTCTGCGTCGGCGCGCCCTGGAATTCGGTCGCGGTCGATCTCGGCATCGGCCACATCCTGCATTTCGTCTCCGACATCCTGGTGCGCGCCGCCGAAAAGGTGCTGGCGGTCCGTCAGGTCTGGGCCGACAAGAATCCGGACGTGGTCGCTAGCCTGGTGCGCGCGGCGGTGAAGGCCGCCGAGTTCATCGAGAGCCCTGCGAACCTGGCCGAGGCAGCGCAGATCCTGGCGCGGCCCGAGCGGATCGGCGTCGATGCCGAGGTGATCCAGCGCTCGCTCGTCGGCCGCCTGAAGATCTCGCCCGAGGGTGAGGTGCGCGAAAGCGGCCGCTACCTCCTCGTGGGGCGGGAGGAGGCAGGGCGCCCCGATCCGGTCCAGGCTGCCTGGCTCTATGCGCAGATGGTGCGTTGGGGGCAGACGGCGCTCACTCCGGAGGGCGTCAAGACGGCGATGGCCGTGTTCAGGCCCGACCTCTACGATGCGGCCGTTGGCCGCCGCCCGCCCGAGCAGGCTCCGACCGCGTTCGGGGCATTCGCCGGCCCGGTTTTTGATCCTGACAACATCCGGGGGCATCTTGAGGCCTTCGAGGTCGGGCGCTGGAAGGCCTAGAACACGTGCCGTACGTGTGCCGGGTATCCGCCTAGCACAGGAGCCCCCACGCTCGGTCCAGCTCGCAGTCTCGGCTTGGGGCTCGCGGCAAATAGTCTAGCTACCAGCAGTCGTTCCCTTGCTATAGTACAGCTTTTAAGCGGTAGAAAAAGCGGGGGATACTCAGTGAAGGACGACTTTGCTCCTCTCAGCATCATGGGTTACGCGGAACAGGCCCTGACTACGGACCAGCGGAGCGACGCTGGGTCGCTGACATTTCCGCTGCTAGGGCTCTTCGGCGAAACCGGTAGCCTTCTCAGCGAGGTCAAAAAGAAGCATCGCAACCGAGCCTCCTACATCGGCTATGCGGGCGCTGTGGTCGATGAACTTGGAGACGTCCTTTGGTATTTGACGGCGGTCGCGGCCAGGGGTGGCCTCACCCTTCAGGAAATCATCTCGAAAAGCTTCGGTCAGGAGGTTACATCGTTCGCGGCATTACAGCCTCCGATTATACCCCAGACCGGTTCACCCAGCCCAACGTTCGAACAGACCTTGCTTCAACTGGCCGGCGAGGTTGGATTGCTGATCATTGACCAAGAGGCGGGGCGGCTGAGAGATAACCAGTCCGCGCTGGCTGGCCGCCTTATTCCGATCACTCGCACCTTGATCAAGGCGGCGACCGAGGCAGGCGTTACACTGGAAGCTGCAGCTATCAAAAACCTGTCAAAAATCTTCGACCGATGGCCCAAGGAACGCATCTATCCCGCAGCTCTCGATGCCGAGGCAGTGGAGCAAGAACAGCTACCCCGCACATTGTCGGTCGAAGTTTTCGAGCGAGAAGTCGGAGGCAAGACGTACGTCTTTCAGCGGTGCAATGGTATCAACATCGGCGATCGCTTGACAGATAACGCAATGACTCCGGACGACTACCGCTTTCATGACGTGTTCCACTACGCCTATGTCGCGGTCCTGAGCTGGTCACCGGTGGTTCGAGGGCTCTTCCGGCTCAAAAGAAAAAGCGATCCTAAAATTGATGAAGCCCAGGACGGCGCGCGAGCTATGCTCATCGAAGAGGGAGTGACGACCTGGATATTTGGGCAAGCCGTAAACCTCAATCTTTTCGTAGGCCTGGCTGCCGGTGACTTACCGTTCGATCTATTGAAGCACGTTCGTCAGTTTGTTTCCGGTTATGAAGTCGAGAGCAGGCCATTGTGGGTCTGGGAAGAGGCCATCCTAACGGGGTATGCTGCTTTCCGATTCTTGAGAGAACACCGTCGCGGCCTCGTCAAGATCGACATGAATCGCCACACGCTCACGGTCGAGAAATTGCCTTGAACACACCCAAGCTATTCACTGAAACCTTGGCTCAGGTGCGTCTTCCTTCAGTGTTCAACCCTTACGTCGAATGCTGTGAGCTTCATGATCGACGTGATGGACCAAGGGTTCGAAAGAGGAATCTGATACGCTTCCTTGAAGCCGCTATAGATGCTCGTGTTGATACTCTCTGGATTGCCCGCGACCTGGGATACCGTGGTGGTCGTCGAACAGGCATCCCTCTCACCGACGAAGTGCATCTTGGCCGAGCTGCTGCGATGCTTGGTGGCATATCGCTGGATCGTGCAACGTCGGGACCTCCCGTCGCGGAACGTACTGCGGCGATTATCTGGACCGTCTTGACGCGAATTAATCAGCCGGCGATGTTGTGGAACGTATTCCCCTTCCATCCGTACGAAGGTGCGAACCCGCTCTCCAATCGCTGCCACACTCGCCAAGAACGAGAGACGACTTGGCCGCTCTTGCTTGCGCTCATTTCTATGCTCAAGCCGCGCCGTCTCATTGCAATCGGACGTGACGCAAGCATTGCGCTGAACAGCCTGAACATACCGATCGAAACCGTTCGCCATCCGAGTTATGGAGGGCAAGCTGAGTTCATCGCAGGCATCAACGCCATTTATGGGCTATCAGCTATCGTCGAGCCGAAAGTGCTGGAGTTGCCGTTCGATGATGATTGTGTAGCTCCCAAGGCTAAACATTCCTGATCGAAGCGTGTCAGTAATCCGTTAATGGCCGGGCGCTTACATTTGCCGGGCTGATCGATCTCGGCGTGCGTAGAGACGACAGTGAGATTTCCTACGGAGACGCCGCCTTCCTTCGCCACGAACTCCATCAAACGACCGAGCCCGATCAGGTTGCCAAGCAATTTCTCGATATAGAAGTGATTGCGGTACACTGCCGTCAGCGCCAATGTCTTTGTTGCCCCTGGCAACAGCTTGAAGCTCATATAGCTGAGGCATTGTCCGCCGTAGGGAGAATCATCAACGTCACGCGCAGGGTCAAAGACGGTTAGTTCGAATTTGTTGAGCGCCCGCACGTTGTTGTCACGGATGCGCTCCACTATGTCCCAAAGCTGATTGATCGGCTGCTCAGGCGGATTCGGTACTCGAGTCATTCTCTCGAAATAGTATCCCGACCATCGGTTGTTTCTCTGCACCTTTGGTAGCACCTTCTGATGAAATACATCGAAGAATGCTGGTGCGCCGTACCGGCGGTAAAGTCCGGCGGGCATAATAGTGTTCGCAACGGTCTCAACCGACTTGTCAAAAGCGTTCAAGAAATCGTCAACCGCCGCGATCCGAGGATCTAGCCGCGTGGTACTCGCGAGCGGATCAACGACGTCAATTATGACGTTGTATGCTGAGTGCCCGGATCGAGCATCGACCTGACGAACCGCCTCGCGCCAAGCGCTTGCACAATCATGCTGTTGGGGAATTGGCAGGTACATTCAAATTCTCCGTCAACATCGCAACGGCAAACAGCCGCGGCCTTAAAAAGTCTTCCGTCAACCAGGCGTAGCCATGGTGACCCCAGCCGGTCCCCCAACTGTTCCGAACCAAAATGGCGCGATGCCCGTCGGCGATACCGTGGCCGACTCCGATCACTGCATGACGACGTTCCGGCTCGGGGGCCTCAGCTGGCTCAGGATGAACGATGCCCTCCGATGAAGGTCGGAAGAAAGAGCGAGACAGCATAGTGAGAAGGATAACGGGATGGTCGTTTGTGATCTCGCCGACGATAGCTTCGAAGGCAGGGCCAGAAGTTGTCCCATTTCGCCGGTACAACGCACCCACCTCCGTAGGTGGCATCCATGATCCCGGGTCAGTTGGCGTTGCGCTCAGGTATGGCCACCTATTTTCTTCGGGTTGACCGTCAAGGCGGATCGCTTCGAGCATTTTAGAGAGAATCGCACCAACACTCGGTAAGCGGCTTGCACGGCGCTGAGCGTGGAAGAAGATGTACTCGCAAGACAAGGGAGACCATCCCGACATCATCGCAGCGTGCGCATCGCTTGCCGCAAACGCGAGGCAGGTTGGCCGCGCCAGCTGGTTTCGTGCGGGACCAAACATCGAGCGTAGGTCTTTAGCCGGCACAATCTTGCTCATGCCGCCTCAAGTAGAACTCTTCTTTCGGCCCGCGACAGCCCTTCCTCTTCCGGACCAGTGAGGTCGAAATCCACATTCAATATCGCTAGTGGTTGATCAGTTTCCCAGGGGCGACGCTCCTCTAGCGACATCCTACCGCGACGACTTTCGGTTGGAGCTGCGGTTACCCGCCTAATGACATGACCGCCAACACCGTCATCGTCGTGGGACTCAAGCGCGTCGCGAACCACCGCGAAACCGCTCGCCTTCAACTGATCGATATCCCAAAGGTAGCCACCCCCGCTGTGCTCTTCGAGCCGAAGAACGAAGAGATCGTTTCGGCTTCCGTCGATCCGAGTACCGGCGTCGCGTTCGGTCAACAGCCACACATCACCGCGATAGTTCTGAGGTTTATAGCCCTCCAGCAGGCCGACCTTCAGTTCGCGTGGCTGCGTTTGAAGTAGCTCTTGGACCTGGTTAGGCTTGATCAATTGATTTTGAGATAGAGTCCAACACATAGCCTCGTAGCTGGCTCCCATTCGAAGCGATAATTGATAAATCGTGCTGGGACGGCGGAATGCGTCGACTGTCCAACCTTGGCGCTGTGAATGCCAAGCGATCAGCCATCGCGGTAGCATGAAAGCGACAGCAAACGCATTCGCCTCTAGTTCTTGAAAATTCTCGTCCTTGCCTACCTTCAACGGCATGCGCCTGAGCATGCTGTCGTCGTCAAGACTTGGGTCATGGCCCAATGCGAAATGACCCAACTCATGAGCGGCCGTAAAGCGTTGGATGCTCATCGGCCGTTCGGTAGTTATGAGGACACCCGGAGCCGGCTGGCTGAGATAAGCCCCGAGCAATCCCTTGAGAGGGCGGACCAGCAAGGGCAGGTCTAGCGCCTGAATGGCGGCGAAGACATCAACGTTTCCGCCGAACTGGGTGATCTTGTCCTGCAAACCGAGTTGGCGGTGCACCCTAGCTGCTGCCAGGGTCCCAGCCCGGACGGCGCCTGCGTAGCTGGTCGCCATGCCTTACTGCCTCCCTGCGAGGGACCGAGCCCTTAGGTATTCCGCAAATCGGCTCAATTCGTCGCGGTCTTGTTGTGACAGGTTGGCGGCACGCCTCGCCAGATGTGCGACATCAACAGGAAGGTTGGCAGCAGCGTCCTCCTCGCCAGTGAAATATCCCATCGGCTGGCGATACAGCCTCGCGAGACGAGCAAGTTCGATAGCCTCGACACGACGCTGACCATTTTCAATGTCCGTCAGCGCAGTCCGAGGAATCTTCAAGTAGGCGGCAACTTCCTCCTGCTTCAGTCCCAAATATTTCCTAGCTTCCCGGAGCTTGTCACCGAGGCGCCGACGCTCCTGTTCGTCGGTCTCGTCCTGCTGGGCTGGGTTTTTCATAATTGGCCTCCGTTCTTCTTTTTCCATTGCGCCTCAATGCGGGGCAGCAGATGTCCGAGCGCGCTTTCGATTGAACTGTATCCGCCTGTCCGCACCAAATGGTCCGGAAGTTCGAACCCCACGATCGGCTCGACGGCAGAAAGGATTGAGACAGCGACGAGGGAGTCGATGGAGACCGAGGCCTTCGCAAGATCGGCAGGCAACGAAGGTAAGGTTAGGCCCTTGAGGCTTGCTTCGACTTTCACCGCCTCGGCCAGTTCGTCGTGCAGACACGCCGCGACTGCGGTCGCCGGAAAAGCGACGACAAGAGGCGTAGTGAGGAGGACCGTCATACCTGCGCTCATGTGTTTTTTTGTGACGACGGAACTAGTATATGTCTGATTTTCAGACTTACAAGGAACTTCAACGAGCAAACTCTCCTTGCCGTGCTTTTGGGCACCCCACGTCACCGTCTATTTTTTGTGCCGACTGCTCGAATTTCGGGAGAGTTCCAACACCCGATTTTTGCCGTCCCTTCCATAATCAACTCAAATCGCTGCTGTTTTGAGTTCGGTAAAGCTGGCACGCAACTTGAATGTTGCAGTGCGGCCAGCTTGTCACAGGTGCCTGCTGAGCCGAGTCCCGCAGCAACGAAGCTGATCGGACCGTCGGGTAACGAAGCCGGCTCTTAAGGGCCAGCCCAGTTCCTCACGGGTCGCGCCAATGTCCGTCGATGCCACCCAGGTGGCCGCAGGAGCTTCGTTACCGACCATGAAAATCGATACGCTCGCAGTCGACTTTACCGACGAGCAGAAACGCTATCTCGAAGGTTTTACGACCGGTCTGCAGATCAGCCGGGTCGGTCGTGGTCTCGGCGGTGGAGGCGGCGCCGGCAAGGCGAACGCCGAGCCCGTTGGCCCCGATGCCGTGCACATCAAGGCGCAGGACAAGGTGATCGCGTCGGGCAAGAAGCTCGCCGATCAGGAGAAGTTCAAGCGCGACGAGCATCCCTTCGATGCTTATCCGCGGCTTCGCCAGCAGGCGCACGACAACACGCCGCCGAGCCCGGCGGACAATTTCCGCTGGCGCTATTACGGCATCTTCTATGTCGCGCCGACGCAGGACTCCTACATGAGCCGCCTGCGGATTCCGAACGGCATCATGAAGCATTGGCAGATGTCGGGTCTTGCCGATCTCGCCGATGAGCTCTGCGGTCCCTACAGCCACGTCACGACGCGCGCCAATCTCCAGCTTCGCGAGATTCCGCCGAAGAACGCCGTGAAGCTGATCGAGGGTATCCAGGACCTCGGCCTGTGCTCGCGCGGCTCCGGCGCCGACAACATCCGCAACGTGACGGGAACGCCGACGGCCGGCATCGATCCGCAGGAAATCATCGACACGCGACCCTATGCGCGCGAATGGCACTACCACATCCTCAACGACCGCTCACTCTACGGCTTGCCACGCAAGTTCAACGTCGCCTTCGACGGTGCCGGCAGGATCGCGGTGCTCGAGGAGACCAACGACATCGCCTTCACGGCGTATGAGGTGAAGGACGGCTTCGGCATCAAGCCCGGCGTCTGGTTCCGCCTCGGCCTCGGCGGCATCACCGGCCACAAGGACTTTGCGAAATATTCCGGCATCATCGTCAAGCCGGAGCAGGCGACGGCCGTCGCCGATGCCATCGTGCGCGTGTTCATCGACCATGGCGACCGCACCAACCGCAACAAGGCGCGGCTGAAATATGTGCTCGACGCCATGGGTCATGACGGCTTTCTCAAGCTCGTCGAGGAACGATTGAAGACACCGTTCACGCGCGTGCCGGAGGAGGCGTTCCAGCCGCGCCCTGCCGCGGACCGCATGGCGCATGTCGGCGTACACAAGCAGAAACAGGACGGCCTCAACTGGATCGGCGTTTCTCTGCCGCTCGGCAAGCTTACCTGCGACCAGATGCGCGGTCTTGCCAAGGTCTCGCGCGACCTCGGCGACGGCGAGATCCGCCTGACCGTCTGGCAGAACCTTTTGATCTCGGGCGTGCGCGACGAGAATGTCGCGCTCGCCGTTGCGGCGATCAAGCAGATCGGGCTTGCGGTCGAGGTCTCGCACATCCGTGCCGGCCTGATCGCCTGCACCGGCAATGCCGGCTGCCGTTTCGCGGCGTCCAACACCAAGCGCAGCGCAGCCGAGATCGGTGATTGGTGCGAGCCGCGCGTCGCCATGGACAAGCCGGTCAACATCCACGTCACCGGCTGCCACCATTCCTGCGCGCAGCATTACATCAGCGACATCGGCCTGATCGGTGCGCGCGTGCCGGTGAACGAGGACGACACGGTCGAGGGCTACCACCTCTTCACTGGTGGCGGGTTCGGCCCCGACGCGGACGTCGGGCAGGAGGTCTATCACGACCTCAAGGCCGAGGACGCGCCGAAGACGGTCGAGGGACTGCTCAAGGCCTATATCGCCCATCGCTCGTCGCCCGACGAAACCTTCCTCTCCTTTGCGCGCCGCCATGACGGCGAGACGCTGCGCAAGCTTGCCGATGCACAGGTGTCCGCATGAACCAGATCACGCCTCCGCCGAAACTCGATATCATTCCCGCCAGCGCACCGTTCTCCGATGCGCAGCGCTCTTGGCTGAACGGCTTCTTTGCCGGGCTGCTGTCGCCTGATGTCGCCGCGCCGCTGTCGGCGGAGCAGGGCGCCGCCGTCATGCAAGGCGCAGCCGGCGACGGTGACGACGGCGAGGCGCCCTGGCACGACCAGACCATGCCGATCGCCGACCGGATGAAGCTTGCGGAGGGCCGTCCCGTCCGCCGCAAGATGATGGCGGCGATGGCGCAGCAGGATTGCGGCCAGTGCGGCTACAATTGCCACGACTATTCGGAAGCGATCGCGGGCCGCAGCGAGGCGCGGCTCAATCTCTGCGTCCCCGGCGGCAAGGAAACCGCGCGGATGCTGAAGTCGCTGTACGAGGAGCTGGACAAGGCCCCGGCGGCCAAGACGGGTGACAAGGCAGCTGACAAGACGGATGCGGTGACCGCGCCGGCCGTGACCGTGACGATCGCAGAGCCGGGCCGCTCACGCGACAACCCCGTGACCGCGACGTTCCTGTCGCGCCGTCTGCTCAACAAGGGCAAGTCGGAGAAGGAAACCTATCACGTCGAGTTCGATCTCTCCGAGAGCAAGCTCGACTACGTCGTCGGCGATAGCTTTGGCGTGTTCGCGCGCAACGAGGTCGGCCTCGTCGACCAGATCATCGCACTGCTCGGCGCCTCCCACACCACCAAGGTCAACGGCAAGACGTTGCGCGAGGTGCTGATCGACGACGTCTCGCTGTCGCCGGCACCCGACACGTTGTTCGAATTGATCTCCTTCATCACCGGCGGCGCGCAGCGCGAGAAGGCGCGGGCACTGGCGCAGGGCGAGGATCCCGACGGCGATGCCGCCACGCTCGACGTCATGGCGGCGCTGCAGAAGTTCTCGGGCACGCGGCCGCATCCGGAGGCTTTCGTTGAGGCGCTCGAGCCGCTGCAGCCACGGCTCTATTCGATCTCGTCCTCGCACAATGCGACGCCCGGAAAGCTGTCGCTGACGGTCGATTCCGTGCGCTACGTCGTCGGCAAGCGCAAGCGCCTCGGCGTCGCCTCGACCTTCCTCGGCGAGCGCATCACAGAAGGCGAGAATCTCAAGGTCTATGTGCAGAAGGCGCACGGTTTCGGCCTGCCGCAGGACCCGAAGACGCCCGTGATCATGATCGGTCCCGGCACCGGCATTGCGCCGTTCCGCGCTTTCCTGCTCGACCGCAAGGCGACCGGCGCGCCCGGCAAGAACTGGCTGTTCTTCGGCCATCAGCGCAGCGATTGCGACTTCTTCTACCAGGAGGAGCTCAATGCGATGAAGACCTCGGGTCTGCTGACGCGCATGTCGCTGGCCTGGTCGCGCGACGGCGAGAAGAAGTTCTATGTGCAGGACCGCATGCGCGAGGTCGGCCGCGAGGTGTGGACGTGGCTCGCCGAAGGCGCGCATCTCTACATCTGCGGCGATGCCAAGCGCATGGCCAAAGACGTCGAGCGCGCGCTGGTCGACATCGTCGCCCAGTTCGGGGCGCGCTCGACCGACGAAGCCGTCAGTTTTGTCGCCGAACTCAAGAAGACTGGCCGCTTCCAGGCCGACGTCTACTAAAGCGATCGTCAGGCTGCCGTCATCCGGGCCGGTTCCAAACGGCTCGGATTTGAACGAATAAGATTCTCGGAACCTGCGCCTGGAGAGAATTTACGTCTGCAATGCGGCCGCTTCGGAGGAGGCGCATCGCTATTTCCTCCGGCATCTTGCCTCCCGCCCTGGTTGATCCCTCATAATCCCGCAAATGGGGCGTTGGAGATCGACCATGCGCGAACTATCGGCGGAAGCCAGGCTGCACTTCTACGCGCGCTCGCTCTCGCGGCGGACCGGGGCGAGCATGCATCATTTCGCGCTCTACAGTGCGTTTGCCGTGATCGCGGCGATCGTGTTCGGCACGTTGTCGGTACATCCGTTCTAAAGCTCTCGTAGGGTGGGCAAAGCGAAGCGTGCCCACCGCCTGTGTCAATCATGCAGAGATCGTGGGCACGGCGCTTTGCGCCTTTGCCCACCCTACGGCACCTGTTTTGCTTCACCCGCGCTTGAACGGCGCGACCTCGATCCCCGCATCCTTCAAGGCCTGACGCAAGGTCCGCGCGATCTCGACGGCGCCGTGCGTGTCGCCGTGGATGCACACCGTGTCCGTGCGCATCTTGATCACCTTGCCCGTCACCGAAACCACCGCGCCGTCCTGCACCATGCGCACCACGCGGTCGGCGATGGCCTTGGCATCATGGAGCACCGCGCCGGGCTTTTTGCGCGAGACGAGGTTGCCGTCGTCCTCATAGGCGCGGTCGGCGAACACCTCGTGCACCATCGGCAGATTGGCGTCCTCGCCGGCCTTCACCAGCTTCGAATTGGCGAGCACGACGAAAATCAGGCTGGGATCGACCGCCCTGATGCCGGCGGCGATCGCCTTCGCCGTCATGTCGTCCTCGCAGGCGACATTGGAGAGCGCGCCATGGGCCTTCACATGCGTCACCTTGTGGCCGGCAGCGGTCGCAATCGCCTGCAATGCGCCGATCTGGTAGGCGACGAGGTTCTCGATCTCGGACGCCTTCAGGCCCGCGATCGGATGGCGACCAAAACCGTGCAGGTCGCGATATCCGGGATGGGCGCCGACCGAGACGCCGCGCGCCTTCGCCAATTCCACCGTCCGGCGCATGATGTCGGGGTCGCCGGCATGGAAGCCGCAGGCGACGTTGACCGAGCTTGCAAGCTCGGTCATCGCGGCGTCGTTGCCCATCTCCCACGCGCCAAAACCTTCGCCGAGGTCGCAATTGAGATCGATCGTCTTCATGGGTGCTCTCCGCCTTTGGTCGTCGTGTCGTTTATGGCTCCGCCGTCACCTGCCAGGTTCCGGCATCCATGGCGCTCACAGCATAGCCCGCGACGTTGGCATCGCTGAGCGCCTCGATGTTGAGCGCGACACTGTCGGCAGAGCGCAGACGGTCGGGCAGGTTGCGGATCAGTTGCGCAAACTTCCTCGCCTCGTCCTGCGCCTCGGCCATGCTGACCGCCCTGAAGCGGAACGCGGTTCCCGCCGAGGTCTGGGCGAGGCGGCCGACATCGGCCGTGATCACGGTTGCGATCTTCGGATAGCCGCCGGAGGTGCCGCGGTCCATCATCAGCGCGATCGGCGAGCCGTTGCCGGGCACCTGGATGCTGCCGTTGACGGTGCCGTCGGAGACGATGTTGTGGCCGTGCAGATGCTTGATGGCGGGGCCCTCGAGCCGGTAGCCCATGCGGTCGGAGGTCGCCGAGATCTTCCACTCGCTGTCCAGGAACAGCGCCTTGTTGGCGTCGTCGAACTCGTCGTCCTGCGGACCCAGCACGACGCGGATCGGACCGCTAATGGGCTTGGGCAGTTCGATGCGCAATTCGCCCGCACCGCTTGCAGCATCGACCGAAAATTCGTCACCGGCCTGGAGCGGGCGCGGGTAGGGGCTGCCGAGGCCGGCGCGGGCATTCACCGCGAGACTGCCGAACACCATCTCGCCTTTGATGGCGCCTTCGATGGCGAGATACGTAAATGCGCCGCCGCGGGCAAAGCCCAGCGTCAGCGTCTCGCCGTCCTTCAGCGTCACCGATGTGTCCATCGCGACCGGGGTCCCGGCGACGTCCGCATTGCGCGGCGCGCCTGAAATCGCCACGCGCACGGCGCCATCGCGCGCGGTGAACGTGGCGCCGAACGGACCGATCTCGACGCTGGCCGCGAACGGCTCGTTGCCGACCAGCGTATTCGCCGCCGCCAGCGACAGCCGATCCATCGCACCACTCACCGTCAAGCCATAGCGCTGCGCGCCGTGGCGTCCGCCGTCCTGAACGGAGCTTGCCGGGCCGATGCTGGCGACGACGAGCCGGCTCATGCGTCCACCTGCTCGGCGACGATCTCTCCGGCTTCCGCAGCGCGGTCCAACTCCTCGAAGGTCTTGTGGTCGATGGGGAAGAACGTGACGCGGTCACCGGGTTCGGTGAGGAAGGTTGGATCGCGGTGGAGTTGATAGGTTCTGACAGGCGTGCGGCCGAGCAGATGCCAGCCGCTGGGGGCGGCGAGGCACTGGATCCCGGCCTGGACGCCGCCGATCGAGATCGTGCCGGCGGGCGTGAGCAGCCGCGGATTTTGTCGGCGCGACATGTGCAGGGATTTGTCGAGGCCGCTGAGATAGGACCAGCCCGGCGTGAAGCCGATCATGGCGACCTTGTAGTCGCCGCCCGCATGCCGTGCGACGATGTCATCAGGCGTGGTGTTCAGCGCCCTGGCGACATCCTCGAGGTCGATGCCGTGCTCGCCGCCATAGGCGACGGGAACGCGCCAGCGCCGCGCCTTGGTCACCGGCGGCGGCGGCTGAATGGCGATCGGCAGCAGCTTTTCGCCGAGTGCGTCGAAACCGATCTTGCCCGGATCGTAATGCACCAGCAGCGAGCGATAGGTCGGCACCGTCTCGGTGATGCCATCGATGGGGCTTGCTGCGAGCGCCTTGTCCAGCGCCAGCACGCGTTGGTTGGCATCGTCGTCGATGGTGCGGCTGAACTCGACCGTGACGGCGCTGTCGCCACTGGGCAGAAGGCGGGGCGGGGGGAGCGTCGCGGCCATTGAGCTGTCGAAGAGCTGTCGAAATCGGGCTTTTGCGGGAGCGGGCTCGAAGTTCCGCTCACCCCTGCTTCGCGTAAATGCGCCCGCAAGTCCAATAAATTAATGCAGGAGGCCACGATAAGGCTTTGTTATCGCGTCGCATAACAGCCCACCGGCCCTGCATTATTGATAGCCTCTTGGCCCTTGACGCAAAGCGCCCGGCTCGCAAGATGCGCCCGTTCTTTCCCGCCCATCCGGAGCTCGTCTGTTTCCATGTCGCTGTCCCCCGAAGCCCGCAAGATCCTCGCCGGCATCACCACTGCCACCATCACCACGGTCCTGCTGAAAAAGGGCCTGCGCAATGTGTGGATGCGGGGCGCGCGGCCGCTGCGCCCGGGCCTGCCGCGTCTGGTGGGGCCGGCCTTCACGCTCCGCTTCGTGCCGGCGCGCGAGGATCTGGCGACGCCGGAATCCTGGTCCTCGCCGATTTCGACCCGCACCGCGATCGAGGCGATGCCGGAAGGCTGCATCGCCGTGGTCGACGCCATGGGCATCACCGATGCCGGCATCTTCGGTGACATCCTCTGCGCCCGCATGATGAAGCGCGGCGTCACCGCGCTCGTCACCGACGGCGTCGTGCGGGACGTCGAGGGCGTGCTCGGCACCAACCTGCCGGTGTGGTGCGACGGCTATGCCGCGCCGCCCTCAGTGGCTGGCCTGACCTTCGTCGGCTGGGGCGAGCCGATCGGCTGCGGCGGGGTTGCCGTTTTTCCGAACGACATCGTGGTCGCCGACCAGGACGGCTGCGTGCTGATCCCGCAGGCGATGCTCGACCACGTCCTCAACGAGGGCGTCGAGCAGGAGCGGATGGAGGCCTGGATCGTCAACGAGGTGAACAACGGCGCTGTGCTGCCGGGTCTCTATCCCATGAACGCCGAGACCAAGGCGCGCTACGCCGCCAGCAAGAAGTAACGGAAGCGAGGACCTCCATGGAAATCACTGTTGCCGGCACGCGGCCGACCCGCCGCGCGCCCAAGGAAAACTTCACCGGCACCGTGTGGCAGGATCCCGTGATCATGGCACCCGCGCCGGCACGGCTGAACTGCTCGCGCGTCGCGTTCGAGCCGGGGGCGCGCACCAATTGGCATCACCATCCGCTCGGACAGACGCTCTACGTCATTTCCGGCGTCGGCCGCGTCCAGACCAAGGGCGGTCCGGTCAGGGAAATCCGCCCCGGCGACACCGTCTGGATTCCGCCGGGTGAGCTGCACTGGCATGGGGCCTCGCCGACCAACGGCATGTGCCACATCGCCATGCAGGAAGCATTGGACGGCGTCTACTCGACCTGGCTGGAGCCGGTGACGGACGCGGAGTACGGCGCGGCGCTGGGCTGAGGCGCACATGTCCCGGATCGGCGGCGCAGCGTTACCCGCTGCACCGCGTCCGGGACACCGCAACCTACATCCGTTCCGCCGTCCACGTGCCCCTGCACAGCGCACCGCGCCAGGTGCCGGAGCCCGAGGTGCCGCTGAGCCGGCCGAAGCCGACGGCGCGCTTGATGCCGGTGCTCAAGGTGACGTTGATGCTGCCGGCGTCCGCCACACGGCCCGATGCCGTCACCGCGGCGCTGGTCGATGCGATCTGCCCATTGTTGATACCGATCGCGACGGTGGCGCCGTTGCCGCAGGTCTCGCTCGAGGACGAGATCCGCACGTTCCAGGCGCCGTCGAAGCTGGTCGATGCTGCATTTGCCTGTCCGCAGAGCAGGGCGATGGCCGAGATCGCGGCAAAGATACCCTTGCAAGGAAGTCGCATGACACGCCCCATTGGCTGAACCTGGGGGAAATCGTGTCACGACGCGGGGCGGACCGATGTGAGGGGTGTCACGCATCGTTCGGACGCTGCCATCGCGCCTAGCGCCGCCGCATCAGCCGGGCAGAGGCGTGAAAGCAGGCGTTCGCGCCATCACCTTGCTTTCGCGGTGCGATTGAGCACGCGCGCCAGCGAGACGGCGGAGCTTGTATCGACCAGAGGGGCCTTGCCGATAGTCTTTCGCAATGCGAACGCCTCGGACGCAAAAAGCTTGTCCGGATCGTCCGGGGCGTCCTTGATGCCGGTGAGCAGGCGGATTTGCATGCCCTTCAGGAGCTCTGTCACGGCCGGTTTGGCGATTGTCTTGTCGTTGGGGTCGGCCAGGAGTGCCTCTTCCCAGCCGCGGTGAGCATTTTTCGGTGTCACGCGCTCCACGAGCTTGTCGTAGCTGGTCTGGTAGGCGCCGATGGCCACGAGACGATCGTTTTCGGCGAGCTCAGGCGAAGTGATCACTTCGGAGCGCAGCGTCAGCATCTGTTCGTCCGCATGCTCCAGCTCCCGCTTCATGATGCTGCTTGCAACACCCTGCCAGTGTCGATGAAATCCGAGCTGGGTGAGAGGGTTGATCGTATCCGGCCCCTCAGGAAGCAGGCTGGCTGTGAACTCAATGGCCAGGAGGCACACACGCTGACCGTCCAGCAGCAATCTGTCGTCGGTCACCACCAGCCGCTTGGCAACCGCTTCGTCGAGATCGGAGCCGGCAACCAGGAGATAGCCGCTGCGGCCGAGCGCATTGCCGTCGGCGTAGGAGAACAAGGGCGTGACGATGTTGAGTCCGAACAGGCCCGCGACCCGGTCGTAGATCTTTTCAGCCACGCGCAACCCGTCGGAAACACCCGGCGCGAGCCCGGTCTGTGTGGTCAGGTCGGCGGCCAATTGCAGGACCTGTTGCGCGACGTCGTGAAACGGAAGGCGGAACAGCCCGACGAACAGAGACAAATTGTCCTGCTTCATGGGCGCGCGTCTGACGGCGTAGATGTTCTTGAAGTCGACGTAACCTGGAGCGGCACCGGCCGCCTTCAGCTGAGCGGCGATCTCGTCGTTGCTCAGGATCGTGGGCCGGCGCTGACGCCCGTCGCCGAAGCTGAACTCGGTGAGCACGACGCCGAGCGGAAGGAACGAGCTGAAAAACTTGCCGCCCTCTCGCAAGCCCATTTCGACCATGCGCACGCCGAAATAGCTCGCTTCGGGCAGGAAGGTCTGTCCCGCTGTCATCGCGTTGCCACCGCTCGATGCGACGTAACCGACGTATGGGCGCCGCAACTCGCGGCTCGCCCAGTGCTCCACGACGTTCTTGAGTGTGGCCCAGACTGTCATGACATCCTTCCACTCCAAGCTGCCCAGTGGTTGCTCACTGGCAGCGTGCTGCCCAATCGGTCGACTGCGCCAGCAAGATCGGCGAGAGCCAGATCGGGCTCTCTTCGTCGTAGTTCAGGCTTTCCCACGATGCGCGGCAGGCTTTGCGGAACGCGACGCAAACGGACCGCGTCTTGTAGAGCTCGTCATAGAACTCCCTTGCGAACTGCGGCGCGCGTTCGTCCTCGACATTCCAGCGGAAGCCCAAGGCGTAGGGGATCCCGTTCATCACCAGTTGCTGAACGCAGCCCTTCGAGATGCCACGGCAGGCCGAGAGGTAGACCAGAGTCGTCGTTGAAAGCCCGTCGGATGCCGCCACCCTGTCGAGCTTCAGGCCGACCGCTTGCTGCGGTTGCAGTCCGGGAAGGACGAGGGTCGCGGTCTGCTGGCCATCGCTCCAGGCGTGACCGGCGTAGTGGAGAATGGTCGGCCGGAATGCGTCGAGCTGCTTCAGCAGATAGGGGGCGGCCTCGCCCGGAGGGGCGTCCGACAAGTTGACGATCTTCAAATCGAAACAGCCCGCGGCACCCAGCTGTTTCACATGCTCCAGTTCGGTATCGATGTTGCCAAGCTTGTCGAATTTCTTGCCATCGCAGATCGCACTGTCGAGCTTCAGATCGGGATGTTCACCGATCTGAGAACGAACGAACATCAGTTTTGCGCCCTGTTTGATCCGCGCTCGTTCGCTGGCCCTTCCGCGGACAAAGGACGGGATGCGCCGGACAATCGGCGCGTATAGAAGCACGAATGGCCCATTTTCCTCCGAGAGATAACGTACACTCGCCTCGAAGGGCACCGGATAAAAGCCTGCGTCGCTGATGACGAACCGGAACGACAGTCCCACCAATCCGCCCGCGGACTTCTCGATCTGCGAGAACAGATGTTCGCCGATCGCTTTGACAACGAAGCTCTTGAACAAGCGTGTTCCGATGTCCCGCGTTTGGCCGAGCCAGTTGTTCAGCGGCATCTCGTCGCGCGCATAGGTCTGAGCGGCAGATTTGAGGTCATCGAGATCGCTGATGGTGTTCCAGCGAAGCATAGGAGAGCCGTCTTCACCCGTTCCGAGCCGGCATTCCACCTTGGCGCTATGGATTTCGATCTCGATCACGCGGAACGCGCCCGGAATCGCATTCGTCTCGTCGGGATGCCCGGTGAGAATCGCAATGAACGGGCGCAAGATCCGATGCCGGTGCAGCTGTAGCGCGTCCATCGGCAGGATTAGGGCGTTGCCTGCTGCTCTGCACTCTTCCTCCAGGTCCGCGCAGGTTCCGAACGAAGGCGCGATGACCAGCACGGAGGTGTGGGGGTCCTGGGCCAGGACGACGGTGTTGAGCACGTGCTTCGCGCCGAGTGTCGTACGTGTGTCGTAAACGGCGCTGGGATCAGTCGGCAACCGGGCGTCGAGCACGAGCAATTCAGTCTCATTCGCGATGAGCCACTCGCTGGTCTGGTCCGGGGTCATCAAAGGCTTGTCGTACAAGTCCTCCAGGGCCACTCCTGCCGCGAGCAGATGTCCCCGTAGCGTTTCGAACATGTTTGGTTCGGCGGTGGCTATGGCAATCTTTGCTGTCATACCGGTGCCCCCTGCACGCACAATGGCAGGTTGAACTCGAATCCCGCGCCGTCCAGCTCGATCAGATCGCCGTCGTGCTGCTCGGCAGCCTTGCGAATAGCCTCGACCGCGACGCTGGCCATCTGCCGTGCCCGGTGCTGGCTCTGCTCGATCGGGTCCGTCGCCGACGGTGTCAGAGCGTCGGCAATTGTCGCGGGTAAGCGCATGGACACCGAGAGACGATGCGGCGGCCGTTCCGCGATCGTCACGGTCAACCTGTCGTTCGGCGTGATGCGCAACAACAGGAGGGAGCTGAGCGCAGAGCGAAACGCAAAGCTCAACCTCTTCGTCCATCCCTTGACAAGCACCGGACGACGCATCGCAATCTCGTCGACGACGTGGATTGCGTCACGATCCTCGACGGGAAGGCTTTCGACCTCGTGATAGAGCACTTCCAATACGTCGAATTGCTCGGGGGCTTCCTGCGGCGTCTGCTGAACGGTCAGACGATCGGACAGACGTTCGAAAGTCAGGTCGGCCCTCAGCAGGTGGTTGGCGGCCTGCTCGAGCAGCTCGGCGCAATTTCTCATGAGCTCTGGTTTGCTCAGGAGCGATGCGGCGCCGCGCAGCAGGCCATCGGCCATCAACAGTGGGGCGCGGGTCTCGCGTGCGACGGCGGTGACGGTCTCTTCCAGATAACCCCAGTCGCTCTCCCGGCTTTGGTCGGCAAGGCTGGTGAACAGCCAGAGTTGATGACCATAGTCGTCATTCAACGGCTCGCGATTTGCGAGAGTCGTCAGCTCGGTGCGCGGTGCGTCGCCGATCGTCAGGTGGATGTGAAGGCGGTGCTGGATCCCGCATTCCGACAGTTGCATGGAATCTTCGTTCCGGGCGCCAAATGACGAGAGCTTCTTGTCACGCGCCCGGCCGAAGATGTTCTCCGCTGCACCATTCATGTGGCAGATCGTGCCGACGGCGTCCACGATGACGGCCGCCTGCTCGATTCTATCCATGAGCGCGTGCTCGATCGCTTCGTGCCAGCGAGCCGCAAAGATCTGTTCGCAGTCAGCGGCGAGGCCACTTGCCGCGTCCTGATCAGGCCCACGGAACGCGTTGAGCTCCGATGACTCCATGTCCAGAATCAGTTCGATCTTGCCATTCACGAACAGGGGAACTGTCATGGCGGATCGCTGATCGGGTGCGGTTTTGATGAAGCCGTAGTTCTGCTCGGGGTCGCTGATGTCAGGAACAACCAGAATGCTCCGCTCGGCCAGGCAGCTGCCGAGCATGCCGCTGGACAGCTCCTGGGTATATTCGGCCTTGCGGTCAGCTGCTTTCACGAGCAGATTCCGGTCGTTCTTGACGTGCTCGGCGACCAGCACGAACTTGCTGCGGCGGCGATCGACCCGGAATACGCCGACATACTCCCAGCCCAGGCATTTCGTGGTGCCTGTGGCCAGCAGTTCAGCGATGGCGCGTGCGCTCGCTGCCTTGTTCAAATCGTCCTTGAGTTTGCGCAAGGCGCGTGCCTGGGCATGTTCCATGGCGGCGTCTGCGGCCTGCAATATCTCCTCGACGCCGAGATTTTGCAGCGTGCGCAGATCCGAGGCGGAGTATTTGTGCTTGCGGGACAGCAGAGCCAGTGAGCTTCCAAACCGGCCTCCGGCTTTGCGGATCGGCAATACGAGCATCGACTCGAATTCGTCGGCGATGATGGCCTTGCTCACCGGGTTGTCCATTTCCTCCGGATTGAGGCGCTCGACGAACGCGGCCAAATTGTTGTCCCACGTCTTGCCGTGCTCAAGCCAATCGATCACGCCGGGCGGCACCTTGAACCAACGCGTGCTCCACTCCCAGCCAGGTCTTGGAAAGACAGTGACCGCTCGCCAGTAATCGCTGAGATCGTTGTAGACCCCGAACGTGCTCATTTCGAATGGGATGACTTTGCCGATGATCTGAAGCGTTGCCTCGATGATCTTCTGCGGATCAGCGTGCTCGGCCAAAATCGTCTTGAGCTCGCGACGGGCGCGATCTTCGGCAAGAGGGGCGAACAGCACCAATAACCCGGCCGAGCTGTTCGGTGCTTCCATGTAGGGCGTTCCGCTGACCCTTGCCAGGACAGAACGACCGTCTTTTGGGCGGAGCCTGACGAAACTCGAGAAGCCCGTCTCCTTGGTGATCCATTCGGCGAACGGATTCGTCGTTCCCTCGTCCTCGGGTCCGAATACGAGGGAGAGTGACATCTCCTTGAGCTCTGATTCCGAGAAGCCCAGAACCTGCACCGCGCGCTCGTTTGCAAACCGGATCTTGCCTGTCAGGTCGGTGCGGAGCACGCCATCCTGCAAGGCATCGAGGCGGCTCTGTTCAGCGCTCTGGTCGAGAAGGAGTGCGTAATTGCCCGGCTTTCCGTCTTCGTCGCGCAGCGGGCCGATCTCGACTCTGACCTGACGAACCGCTTCGTCGGTCTGGATGTCTGCGCGCAAACTCGTGTTGTGATTTGCCCGGAGGGCCATGCACACATCGGCTGCACGGGATCCGAACAACCCGGAGAAAGCAGCGCCGCGCCTGCCGGGAATGAGCTTGTCGAATGCCGCGTTCGAATAGACGATGCGGCCGTCGTTCGCCAGTTCGACGAAGGGAATCTCGCTGTAATGTGCGGCTTCATCGAGCGCGTCATACCGATCCGACAATACGCTCAGCATGGTATTTTGCGATTGCAGGATCTTGCCCACGGTCTGAGCGTCGAAACCGAACTCCGAAACGAGCATCCGCGCTTGCTCGTCGACCAGAGGCTGCAGCGCGGTCGTCAAGCTTGTCTGCCGACTACGGAGCGCGCCGATCACATGGCGTCGTATGCTTTCCTCCGACATCAACAAGCCGGGGCCCCAGTCACCTGAGACTAGCGATGGCGTCGCACGGAGTTCCTCCATAACAACCTCGCTCGCTTACGCAACTATCGGCGCCGAAAGAAGATCGGCAAATGGTTCTTTTCGGTCTACTCAATCTCGGCGAAACGGCGCCGACTGCGCGGTAATCAGGTCGCAAATAGTCTGGCTATCAATCCAGACTAGAAGCAACGATGGCGGGCAGAGTATGAAATGGTTCACAGTGGGGGCATTTGAATCGAGCGGTCGTACGCACGAGGTCCCGGCGGGGATAGCGACGACTATCCCGGCAGTCGGATCATCGATTGCAGGTTGTGGAGCGAAAAAGCGTCAGCCTGGCTGCGCCATGTTGGCTCACGTGCTATCAGCCGCTCAATTCACGCGCGTCCAGGTCTGGCCGCCGCAGAACATGCCGCCGAAGGCGCAGCCCTGCACGCGCAGGCGGTCGGTGCCCTTCATCGCGATCGTCGAATCGTAGGTCGAGCCGGAGTTCGGATCGAGGATGCGGCCGGACCATTTCTGGTCCTTGCTGGGCTTCATGTTGATCAGAACCTGCTCGCCATTCTGGTTCGATTTGCCGTCGACCGAATAGCCACACAGATTGGTGCCGCATTGCTCGATGCGGACCTTGCCTTCCTTCTCCTCGGTGAGCCAGACGCCGAGCGGTGAATTGAGATCGCGCGTAGGCGCGGTCGCAGGAGCTGGTGGAGCGACGGCGGCGGCCTGAA
>NZ_LBJU01000095.1:0-69880 GCF_028128835.1 Bradyrhizobium sp. CCBAU 65884
CTTGGACTCGCCGAGATTACGGTCAAGATCTACCGGGGACACGTCATGAAAAAGATGCGTGCACGGTCGCTGGCCGAATTGATCAGAATGACTGAGACGTTGGGAATTCGCGCCAATCGTCCTGAACAAACACATGTATGATTTTACAATTTCGTCACTCAAGCCCAACTTTTCGCCGAAGGTGGCTAATGCTTTGGCAGCCACTATACCCGCGTCAGGAGGGCCCTTCTTGTCCACGCCTTTGATTTCCGTCGTTGACGACGACGCCTCAGTCCGCGCTGCGACAGAGAACCTTCTGAAATCGCGTGGCTACATCGTCCAAATATTTGCGTCTGCCGAAGAACTCTTGCGGTCGCCGCATTTGAACGACTCATCCTGTGTCATTACCGATGTCCAAATGTCGACCATGAACGGCCTGGAGCTGTTGGCAGAGATGAGGACGCGTGGTTACGACGTGCCGTTCATTTTCATTACTGCTTTCCCCAACGACCGCATGCGGGCGTCAGCCCTAGGCGCCGGAGCGATCGGCTTCCTCGCCAAACCCTTTGGCGCAAAAGCGTTAATCGAGCACCTCGACACCGCACTGAAGGCGTATAGTAGCCGAGCCGGCACCTGATATGCATTCAACGCGCAGCGCTGTTCATCTAAACGCTCCATGCGACGACGATCTTGCCGCCGATCAACCTCTTCGGGACAGAGATTGGCTATGCTCAGCCGACAGAGACGATGAACAAACCGGCTTCGCCCCGGACAATCTGCGGATCGCAAGAAGCCGGACACTGATTGAACGCCCCCCCTACGCGAGAGTGGGGCATGCCTGCTGAACTGAGGTGTCCCATCTGAGAGGATGTTGATCTTCGCACTCCCCTCTCGAGAGAGGAGACCCAGATGACTACGATGAGCCCTCTTCGGCAGCGTTGATCGAGCACATCAGGGTCAGCAATCTGCCGCCGTCGTCTCAACAATCCTGTATCTATGCGATCGCAAAGTTTAGCCGCTTTCGGCTACGCCCCCCGACCGGTGTGAGTTTTGAGCAGGTCCGCGCCTACCAACTGCATCTCGCCGCCGTTCGTAGTCCCACATCAATCAGGTTGCCTGCGCGGTGCGGTTCGTCTACGCCGTCACACTAGGGAAGACCGAAGCAGCCGGCGAGGAAGCGAGCATGGCGGCCGTTGCACCGCACGAGGGCGAACGCTTCGAACAGCGGCGGGCGCTGTTAGAGGACAGAGCGGTTGTCCCGGCAGGCCTTTTGGCTGACCGCGAAAGCAATCCAGCTCTTTCCGACGCCGCTCGTATCGACGATGAGCAGGTTCTGATGCCTGTCGATCCACCCACCGGCAGCGAGCCTCTGGAAAAGCAACCAGTCGAGCCCGCGCGGCCCACCAAGCACGAGCTCGTCGGCCTTATAGCCACGTTGATCCGCTTCGCCCGGAATCCTACGCCGACTTCGTCGGAATGCGCAGACAACCGCCTCACATCTCCTGTTGAGTTTTTCTGGTGAATGAGCTCGGCACGATGCTCGTGCTCGCGGTGTCGTTATGTCCGTGACGCATGCGGGCCGGTCTTGTCGTGTGGGCCGCCGCTTTCTGTGCGTTTCCCTTGCCCACCGACCCACTTTAGGCGCCCACGACCTTCCTGCTGCCTACTTCCAGGGCACGAACAATCAGCAACCGCTCAGCCAAGGTGCACTCTGGGGACAGTGTTCTGAGCCGCCTCAGAGGCACTCTCAGCGTACCGAACACGCCCGGCCCCCGCGGCCGGGCGGGCGGATGCAGGTCTGGCAGCGAGCATGGTCTGCAATTGCAGTGTGCACGCCTGAACGTGCTTGGGGCAAAAGTCTCTGCAGGAAGATGCCTACGGCGATAAACGCGGGGAGCCCGGAGGAGGCTAGATAGATCTACTCCATCAGTCCCCTATCCCATGGTCACATAAAATCATCCTCATAGTCGTACGTTGAGGAGGTCGCGGGGATCTCGGTATTACTAGGCTTGCTGTCGTCCACTTTCGAAAGATACCGCGCAGCAGTGCCTTCTCGCTGCCATTTGCCGAGGCTATTCCGTACCCACTTGTCTGACGTCTCTGGATCGAGGACCATGTTGTCGGCGTCGATCTCGACGAACCCCATCTTTGCGGCACGGGCTCTTGCTTCTGGATTAGCTGGACGCAAATTGAGCAGCGGCCGTTCGCCGCCAGTTTGAAGTTGATGCTCGAGCAGAATATCGCCGGCGTTCTCGACGAGTGGATGAACGACCTGAAGATCTACTGTAGAGGTAGTCCCAGTTCGCCCAGGAAACAGCTCCCGCCACTTTTCGACGTCGAACGTCGTCATGCTGTCGCCGCCTTCCATTCGTAGAAGTCCGACACTTTTGTTAGCTGGTAGCTGAAGTATCGGGCATTAGCAGAATCTTTAGTGTTTCCATACTGCTCAGCGAGTTCTGCAGTTCGCTCAGCTTTTCCAGAGACGAAATCCGAATACTCTTTTGGGTTCTTGGCGATGTACTTGATTTCGGGGCCGTAATAGTCTTTCGCTGCCTCTCTGAATTCGTTCTTCTTGATCTCTACCACAGGAGGACTCGAAACGAGCGAATACGGCCGTGATGCGGCTAACCGCATATTGGCGAACGCATCTGCGAAGCTATCTTCGTCTGTTTGCTCACTGGTTTCGGCAAAGGGAGATGATTCGAGGTAGGACGAGCCATTGATCGGATTATACATGGCGATTGGTGCTCCCGTCCGGCATTCTTTTCCGCATCTAGTTCAGGCTTGCTGGGCCCTACGGCGCTGATAGGCAGCCTGCCTTACAAAAACCTGACGTGGTCCTGCTAGTCGCCCTCACGCTGGCTTGTCACAGGGTTTCCTTCTGAGCGACACGGCGGCAGGCTCGTGCTATTGGCATTCATCAAGTTGATGAGAGGCCGCGAGCACGTCAAGAATGCTCTTCCATCGGAAATCGGCTCACTCGACGATAGGCCTGCTGACGCCGGAGTTCCGCCGTGCCACATCATATCTCAAGCGCTCGGCCAGATCGTACAGTCCCTGGGCTGACGTCGCTCCACCAAGTGGCGAGCTCGGACCAGATCAGGTTGATCCTCCGGATGCGCAGAATTGAGAACGCATGCATAGGCAGCCATCGTGGCGCGCGACGGACATCGTCATCAGTCAGGGCTCACGCGGCGCGAACCGTCTGCAGAAACTTGTCCACTTCTGCCCTGAGCCGCGAGCTGTCGCTGGATAGGACTTGCGCTGAAGTAAGGAGCTGACCTGAAGCTGCGCCGTCTCATTGGCCCCGCGTTGCACGTCCACGATGCTTGAGGCAACCTGCTCTGTGCCTTGCGCTGCATGCTGGATGTTGCGCGAGATTTCCTGCATGGCGGCGCCCTGCTCTTCAACCGCAGAGGCAATTGCCGACGATATTCAGAGAGCCTGCCGATCGTGAGGCCAGTATCCTTGATCGCCGAAACAGACTGCTGCGTTGCCGATTGAACGTCATCGATTTGGTTGGCGATCTCGCCTGTCGCCCTTTCCGTTTGCTCTTCCAACGCCTTGACTTCGCTCGCTACGATAGCAAACCCGCGGCGCGCCTCGCCCGGGCGCGCCGCTTCGATCGTGGCATTCAAAGCCAGCAGATTAGTGTGCCTGGCAATACTGTTGATAAGCGCAACGACATCCTCGATGCGTGTTGCCGCCACCGAGAGCGCGTTCACGCGATCATTGGTTTGATGGGCTTGTCGCACCGCGCCGCTCGCGATCAGAGCGGCTTCCTGAACTTGCCGATTGATTTCAGTCACCGAGGAACTCATTTCCTCGGTCGCGCAGGCGACCGATTTGCTGGATGCCTCGCCGGAGGCGGCAGAGACCTGAGCAGAAAGCCTTTGCGTCGTCTCGGCCGTATTGCTGAGGGTATTGGCGGTAGCCTCCAACTCGGTCGAGGACGACGATAAGGTATGTACAATCTCTCCAACCGCATTCTCGAAGCGGCTCGCGAGTTGCAGCAGCTCCGTGCGGCGCTGATGAAGCGCATGAGCCTCGGCCTCCATCTGCTCGGCTCCCAAATGATCAGCCTCGATCATTCCCCTCTTGAAGACTTCGACCGCATCTGCCATTTCGCCGATCTCGGTCAGGCCGACCAACCCCAGGCACGAGTGTGGATGTATCATCAGCCGCTAGCCTGCCCATCGCGGCTGTCATTGCCTGAATGGGAGTTGCTATGGCGGGCGCGGGACGCAATGATAATCCCGAGCGCCACTCCAGCAACAAGAAGTCCCCATAGCGTCACTCTCAGCAGACTTAGACGCGCTTCCACCTGATGCGCGCCGTCGGCAAGATGCGCCATCTGAGCGGTGTTGTTTCCGCCACTTCGCGTTCCCTCCCCGGCGCTGGGGCCGTCGAGCAAGTCCAGGATCTTGAGAACGCGTGGCGCCGCTTCGCTGGCGAGAATGTCATCCGGCACATTCCAACCAGGAGAGTCCCGCAACGCGAAGAGACCCTTCAAAAAGCGATGAGAACTCCTGCGCAGCCTTGGTGACCTTCTCGAACGATCCTTTCGCGAGGGTGTAACAAGCGAGGCTTTGGCCGTCACGTCGGCGAGACCTTTCTCAAACAGTCCCCAAGGCTTGAAGCACTTCAGCTTATCTTGCCTTCCCGTCAGCAGATATGTCAGCAGCGGCGATATTGCCGCCGCGAAGTTGCCGCGCGTATTGGCTAGCGCTCTCAACGTTTGCTTTCGCTCGGGTGTCGCCTCAAGCCCCCCTCCTCGTCAATCATTCGAGTGGTTTCCCAGAAAATGCTCTCGGCGCGGGGGTCCGCGTCCGTCATCATGAGCTTTGTCGCCGGATACGCGTTCGCGGTGAACGCAACCGCCTCCGCCTTCTCCTGGGCTACATGAAACTCCGAAATCAAAGCCTTGGCTTGCGGCCACGTGCCTCGACTCTCGGAGCCGACAAACTCTTTCGACAGTTCGTCAAATGCGACCCATCGCAGCCATTTTCCACATGGCCAGCCGGTCGAGCTTGGCCTGCGAATTGCCGTTCAAGAGATAGCCGCGCAGGGCTGAGAGCGTCGCATGAATATTGCTGACCAATTCGCCACTGGCGATCGCCGCCGGTGTGCGCGAGTTCACCATCTGGTTGATGATGGTCGAGACGCTAGTCACGGAAACGAGTGTGACTGCGACTGAGAGTACAAAGGTCGTACAAACGACAAAGAAGCCGGCGACAAGTTGGCCGCGAATGCGAAATTTCGATCTGGCAAGCATCCCAATCCCCCAACAGCCCATGATCCCTCTATTTTGGGGAGCGACAATTATGATCCCGTTAGTCCAATTTTTTTGCGAGCCATCGCGCTTCGCAACAAATTTTAAGCGATACGCAGTCGCGCCGATCATTCAAATGTGGCTTCATCGCAGATTTTGCCGCCCAGTCATCTCCTCCAGGCCGAACACTTACCTCAAGCGAGATGCGCCCCTTGAGCGCGCAAAGGATGTCGACCGAGGCGTCGGGCTCGCGCTGGGGAGACTGATAGGCGCTCATCCGCGTTGCTCGTGCTTAAATGCCACCTTAATCTCCGCGACCGGCAGCGCGAGCCTGTCTCGAAGCGCGTGACCCGTCACGGCAAAGCCCGGCCTGCACTCTTACTCTCAGCTTCTCCGGGGGGGGGAACCGACCGCGCCTGACCAAGCCGCGGCGCAGCTCGGCTAGCGAGAACGCCGCACACACACAAATGACAGAATGCCTGCGACGCGCTCTGCCTTCCCTCGATTGGCCTTCAAGTGCTTTAGGGCCCCAGGCCCTATCAGGCCTGCGCCAGGCGCGCTGATGGATCATCGCGTCTTGTGATTGACGCGTCGCTAGTAGAGCCCTTCAAGGACCGGCATTCGCATCGTCCTTTCAGGCGGTCGGGTTTCAGCTAGCGCGGGTGCTGCATTGACACGGCCCGGCGTAGCCGCCCTCCACAGTTCCTGCCCCCCACGCTCAGCCTCACGCTTAGCCCGAGGCTGGCCTTGAGGACTTTACGCCGCCTGGAAGTGCAGTTGTGGAACGGCCGCAACCAGCTTCCTCGTATAGGGTTGCCGAGGCCGTAAAAATACGTCGTCTGCTCCGCCGGCTTCGACGGCCACTCCATGATTCATGACAAGGACACGGTCGCTGAGGTGATGCACGACTCCGAGATCATGCGAAATGAATAGATAGCTGACGCGTAAGTGAGACTTGAGATCGCCAAGCAGATCGAGAATTTGCGCCTGGATGGATACATCAAGTGCCGCGACCGCCTCGTCACACACGATGATCTTGGGGCGCGGAGCAATTGCGCGCGCGATCGCAACCCGTTGGCGTTGACCGCCCGACAGTTCGTGTGGGCGCCTGGTCCTGAAGCTTGGTGACAGCCCCACAAGATCAAGCAGCTCGCTGACCTCCGATTGTCGACTGGGCCTGTCGAGAGAAGAGTCTGCGCTGCGTGTTGCCAAGGCGTCATCAATGACGCGCTCGATGGTCCAGCGCGGATCGAATGAACTTAGTGGGTCCTGGTAAATGACCGAGATATCCGATCGCCGGTGGCGACGCTCTTTTTCTGTCGCTGCAGTCCACGGCGCTCCTTCGAGCGTCACCTCCCCTTCGTCCGGCATTTCGAGTGCGAGCGCTATGCGCGCCAGGGTCGTCTTCCCAGACCCTGACTCGCCGACGATACCAAGCGTCTCTCCATGGCCGAGGCTAAACGAGACATCATTGACGACGGTACGCAGCTTGCCATCCGGCCCGCGAAAGCGCCTGACGAGCCGTTCCGCCTCAAGCAGCGGCCTACTACGCGGTGTGATATCCGATTGGGTCTGCGCTCTGCTCACTTCACGCCCAGCCGAGATGAAGAGCGGCGCCGTCGAGGGCGAAAGACGGCTTCCGCGTGACCGGACGCATGGGATCGCCCTGAGGAGGCCCCGCGTGTAATCATGTCTCGGATCGCCAAAAATCTGTTCTGTCGAGCCATGCTCGACGATTTCGCCATGGCGCATCACGATAACTTCGTGTGCCATTTGAGATACCACAGCAAGATTGTGGCTGATCAGGATCATGGCCTTCCCGCGTTCGCGGGTTTCGCTGAGCAGATCCAGGATTTGCGCCTGGATCGTAACGTCCAGCGCCGTCGTGGGCTCATCTGCGATCAAGAGAGCTGGATCGAGTGCGATCGCGGTCGCAATCAAGGCTCTTTGCCGTTGCCCGCCTGAAAGCTCATGTGGAAGCTGCCGCGCCTTAACCGCCGGCTCGGGCACGCCCACGAGCTTGAGAAGCTCAACCACCCGTTCCGTCAAGTCTGCACGTGTCCTGATTGCAGGGTGAACACGCAGCGCTTCACCGATCTCTTTGCCAACCGGTCTCAGCGGATCGAGCGACACCAGCGCGTCCTGTAACACGAAACCGATGCGCTTACCCCGCAAGGCTCTCCATTCCCTGTCACCGAGTCGATCGATATTCTTTCCCTGAAAGGTCAGGCGGTCAGCTTGGACATTAGAACGCGCCCCGGTCAGACCAACCAGCGTCCGGGCCGTAACGCTTTTGCCTGATCCCGATTCACCGACGATCGCGACGCACCGGCCTTCCTCAACCGTGAAAGAGACCCCCTTGACCACAGCTCGCCGCGAATGCGCCAGCCCGAAGGAAACGTTGAGGTTTTGTACGGTGAGCAACGGGGCGCTAGCCAGGGGAGTTGTAGCATTTTGCCGGAAGGAGGCTGCGGGATAGGTCACGTTCATGGAAGCTCGATCCTTCCTTCCAGGCGTTGCTGCACGTACTGGCCGATGACAGTCACTGAGAGCGCGAAGGTAGCGATGGCGATCCCGGGCATGACCTCGAGCCACCATGCATAGATCACGTAGTTGCGCCCGGCATTGAGCAGTGCGCCCCATTCCGATGACGGGGGCGCAACTCCCAAGCCGAGAAACGAAAGGCCGGATGCCCAAATGATGGCTTGCCCGATACCGAGCGTGAACGTTGTCGCAAGTGGGCTGATTGCGTTGGGAAGGATATGCTTAAACAGGATGTCCTTAGGCGAGTGGCCCAACGCCTTTGCGGCCTCAACATAACCGGTCGCTTTGACCCTCAGAACCTGCACCCGCACCATGCGTGCATATCCTGGCGATGTTCCGAGGCCGACGGCGATAATCAGCGTCGAGACCGAGGTGCCCAACAACGAAACGAAGAGAAGCGCAAGGAACAGTGTGGGGAGAGCGAACAGGGCGTCGAACAACCGGCTAAGCACATTGTCGATCCAGCCCCCAGACAGGCCCGCCGTCACGCCGAGTAAAAGCGCGATGGCGAGGCTCAGCGCAGTCGCACCCAGCCCAATGGAGAGAGACTGACCTGTCCCAGCCACGATGCGGGAATAGAGATCCCGCCCGGACTGGTCCGTTCCCAGCCAATGCGTCAATGAAGGGCCCTTGAGGGGTGACATCAAGCTCAGCGCCAAAGGATCATGCGTCTGAAGCAGTTTCGGCGCAATCGCTGCGATGAGGAAGAACGCGATGAAGAAAGCCGCGACATAGACCGCAATCGGAAACCTACGGGCACCTGTCAGTACTCTTGCAGTTATGAACGCTTTTGCAGGTCCGGCGGAGCTCGTGGCGAAACTCATGCCTCTTTCATCCTGGGATCAATGAGCTGCACCGTGAGATCCACGATCAAGCTGGTAGCGACAAACAGCGCAGCTGAAACCAAAATCACTCCTGACACGACCGGGACATCGCGTGTGGAGGTTGCTGCGACAAGAACGCCGCCCAGTCCCTGACGGCCAAAGACCGCTTCTATCAAAACCGCGCCGGACAGCAGCTTGCCTATGATCCAGCCGGAAAGGGTGATCCCGGGCAAGGACGCATGGCGCAGAGCATGACATAAACGGACACTGAGATCTCCTGTGCCGCGCATTCTCGATGAGATGATGAAAGGCTGATCGAGAACCCGCGTGAATTCACTCAGGACCGCTTGACCAAGGAAGCCGTAGATTTCCAAAGCCAGGGCGATCGTCGGCAGAACGAGACCCATGAGGGTGTTGCCACCCACCACAGGAAACAAACGAAGCTGGATTGCAAAAACGACCAGCAGGATTGTCGCCAGCCAATAGGGCGGAAGGGTTGCCAGCAAGACCTGAAGCCCGCCCAGCGCCTTGGACCATATGTTGTCACGCCCGGCGAACAGAACCGTGGTTGTGATGGTGATGATCCAGGCTGTCAGCATGGCGGCAAAGGCGAGCGCGATCGTCGGTCCGATCTGGCGCGCAATCAGATCCGTGACAGGTTGATATTGAACGTAAGACTGCCCAAGGTCACCGTGCATCACATCCCATATATACTTTCCGTATTGCACGATGACGGGCTGATCGAAGCCATATTTGGCGTTGATGGCGAGCAGCTGGTCCCGAGGAATCTCTCCCACATTTCCGCTATTTGCATTGAAGATGATCTGGGCGCGCTCCCCAGGCATCAGAAACTGCACAAAGAAGGTGAATGTCGCCGCGGCCCAGACCACGATCACGCCGGACAACAGCCGGCGCGCCAGCCAAAAGCTTCGATGAACTATCGTCTTCACCCGCATTCACTTCTTGTCGGTGAAATGTGCGTCCGAGAATACGGGCTCGCCCACCGACCCACTGTCGAGCCAGATGTCCTTCAAATTATCGGCTAAAGCGAGGGTGACATCCAAAATCGTGTAACTCAGGGACGGCGCGTTCTCGACGATCCGGCGTTCCGCCTGCTGATAAAGTGCGGTGCGTTGCGTCTTGTCAGAGGCTTGTTCGGCCTTCTGGATGATGTCCCACAGGGGCAGATCCTGATAGCGGGATGGATTGAAGGGATTGCGGACGCCATTCAGGTCGGGCTTGTACGAAATGCGATAGATCTCGGCGCCTGGCGCAACCCAATACAATGGAAGTGCTTCATAGTCATTGGGACCAAGATTCTTGCCCGCCCAAAAGTCGGCCTGGTTGGTCGGCTGGAGCCGCACGTCGAACCCTGCAGCCTTCGCTTGCTGCTGAATGATCTGCAGAACCTGATCGCCGTCGGGAGGCGAAAAGGCGTTGGTGTAGGTGATGCGTATGATGAGGGCATTACCGTTCTTACTGCGGATGCCGTTTGCATCGCGCTCCGTCCACCCAGCTGCATCGAGTAGTTTGTTCGCCCTCTCAACGTCATAGGAATAGGATTTTGAGAGCTCGCCGACATATTCCGGAGAACTTTGGCTCAAAGCGAAATTGCCCTCATAAGGCAACGAGCCGAGAAACGCTGCTTGCACCGCAGCACGTCGGTCGGAGGCATAAGCAAAAGCTTGTCGAACACGCAGGTCGTCGAACGGCGGTCTCTCGGAGAACAACGCAAGCCGAAGCGGCGTTCCACCCGTGAGGTGACGCACGATCTTGAACCGGGAATTGGCGTTCTGCCAGTTGACAGCCGGGATATGATAGACAACGTCGGATTCGCCGGTGAGGAGTGAACCGTAGCGTATCGTGGGGTCAGTGAGAAAACGCCACTCGATCCCTTCGACGTAGGCTGGGCCTTGATGCTTGGCAGTGGCCGGCGCCGAATTATAGTTTGGGTTTCGACGGAGCATGACGTTCTTGCCGCGATTCCATTTCTCTACGATGAACGGCCCCGAACCAACTGGGCTTTCGCAGTTCACGGCCTTGCCTCGCTTAAGCGCCGTTGGCGACAAGATGCCTTGCGAGGACTGCGCAAAGACATTCAGCAGCGGCTCGAACGGCGTCTTCAAGGCGATCTCGAGCGTCAGCGGGCCAGCCACCGCCGCGGACTCGAAGACGCCCCTGAGATAAGGACCGGCTGTGGGGTTCTCCAGCTCCGCATTGTCGCCCAGCCATCCGTTGATATTATCGACGACCGCCTGGGCGTCGAGAACCGTCCCGTCCGTGAATTTGACGTCGGGCTTGATCTGGAAGGTGTAAGTTTTGCGGTCATCCGAAATGGTCCACGCGGTCGCAAGCCAAGGCAGGATCCTTCCGTCTTCAGCCCTGGCGACCAGATTGTCGCTGAATTGACGCTGAAGGTACCACTGCTGCACCCAACCACCATAAAGGCATGGCGGCTCCTGGAAGTGTCCGTACCGGATAATACCGCCCGATCGCGGCTTGCCAGCCGAAGCGTCTTCCGCCTGCGCTGCATCCGCTATCGATATGCCAGACATAGCGATGGCGAAGATTGCGGCGTGAGACTTCAGACGACGGTTCAGACTTTTGAGTAGAAACGCCGAACGAACGACAGCCGACTTGGACATGATGAGCTCCGAATGTGGGAAAGGGGAATCACTCAGGCGGCGGAGACCTGATCGGTGCGCTCGCCCTGCAGTGGAATGCCCAGGTGCTCGCGCAGCGTTTCGCCTCGATAATCCGAGCGGAACAAGCCGCGCCGCCGGAGGACGGGCACAACATGATCGACGAACGCAGGAGTGCCGTCGGACAGGACATCCGGTATGACGTTGAACCCCTCCACAGCGCCAGCCCGAAACCACTCTTCGAAGGAAGCGGCAATCTGTTCTGGCGATCCAACCAGCACCCGGTGACCGTAGGCGGGCGCCTCTACGATGATCTGGCGGACTGTTTTGCCGGAGCGCACGAGAACTTCCACAGTGCGATACTGACCGATGGAAAAAGCCGCGTCCGCATGTCGCGGCAGCAGGTTGGGCTCGATTGGTTCGTCGAGCTTCAGCCTTTCGGCAGGAATACCGAAACGATTGGAGAGCGCATGAAGGGCAACGTCGAAGTTGATGAGTTCGTCGAGCTCTGCCTTGCGCTTGATTGCTTCCTCTTCCGTTCCGCCGACGAACGTGACAACACCCGGCAAAATAAGGGGCGCCCGTCGTCCATGTTGAGAAGCAAAGGACCTGAGGCGATCGGCCTCGCGCAGAGCGATTTCCAAATTGCCGGTCGATGAGAACACGGCATCCGCGCTTCGGGCCGCGAACTGAAGCCCCTGATCCGATCCGCCGGCCTGGAAAATAACCGGATGTCCCTGTCTCGAGCCCGGATGTGTCAGCGGCCCGCTAATGTCGAAGAACTGGCCGGCATGCCTCGGCGTCCGCAGCCTGCTGGGATCACCGAACCGCCCCGAGGCCTGATCCAGGATAAGAGCGCCTTCTCCCCAGCTATTCCAAAGGACTCGCACGGCCTCCACGAATTCTTCGGCACGGCGATAACGGTCATCACGTGATTGCTCATTGCCGCCAAAGCTCTTGGCCGTGTAGACATTGGATGTCGTAACTGCATTCCACGCCGCACGGCCGCCACTGACAACATCAAGCGACTGAAATCGGCGCGCAAGGTTATATGGTTCGTTGTAGGTGGTGGATGCCGAGCCGATCAGGCCGATAAATTTTGTTTCTCGTGCAATGCTGGCAAGCGTAATCGTCGGCTCGATGCCGTTGAGCGGCGGGTGCTTGTCAATTGCTGGATTAAGCGCTGGCGTGTCGGCGAGGAAAACCGCGTCAAGCTTTTCACGCTCGCCGAGCTTTGCGGCTCGGACGTAGTGCTCAATATCGTAGAATGCCCCAGGAGGATTTCCGGGCCACCGCCACGCGGCTGCATGCCCCCCAGCGCCATGCAGGTTCAGACCAAGGTGAAGCTCACGTTCAAACGCTGACGTCATCACGCGGCACATGCGGTTCGTGTGGAGGTGCCCCGGAGGTTCAAAAACGTCATCGCACTCTTCTCAATTTTCGGTAGCCATGAACGCGTCATGGCACTCCAACATTGTTGAGTAGTCCGACAGCGTCAACCAGGGAGAGAAAATAAGAATGCCTGTTTCAATTCGTGCCGCGGGATAACTGATTTCTGTTGGGAATGCCGCAGGGCGCGGAACGAATGAACTGCATGGCTGAGAAGCCCCATCTATCTGGGTTTCGTGGGCACCCGCGGGAGCGTGAGCATAGCAACCCGAAGGCCACGCGGGTCCGAGTGCAGCGACGATACCGGTTCGATAGCCGCACCCGGAACTGGGCAGTGAGAGCGACACGGCCATCCTTCACGACGGCTAGCCCCTTTCCCAAGTGCCCCCGGCGAGGAGCGCGCTCCCTGACGCACCGGAGTTGCGATTAACAATCGCCCCCTTACTCAACTTGGGTAACGCTATGCGAGCGCAGAAGGCTTACCTGACCGTCAGCTTTCCCAATTTGCGCGTAAAGATGAGGTCTGCAGGCGTTTGATGACAATCTCGGGCATAGGGCCCGATCGTAAGCCTGTCTTTCAAGGCTACGATTGACAACCCTGGTTCAAGGGCTCAACGGCTTGTGGCGACGCACTTGAGACTAACGCCTCGGCTGACGGCAGGCCGAAACGGAAATCCCTACCAGCCACCCACATACGGTGCATGATCGTCGGGATCGGAATCGAGCCGTCTCTGGACCTCCTCGACCACATGCTCATGCTCCCGGCGCGTGAGGCGGCGCTCCTTGGACCGCGTACATTGGCCCTTGATCGCGCAGCCTTGGCACGCCGCCGTCGACCAGTAACGGCGCAGCGTCATTCCATGCTCGATGTTGGTTTAGCGATAGGGCAGCAGTTGGCCGGATGGGCAGCGGTAGACGTCCTCATCAGGGAGGTAGGCGAAGTCCTGTTTGCCCAACCGGCCCTCCGCCTTGGCGTTCGACGTCATGGGCTTGGGCAAGGTGCCAGCCTCTTCGCAGGCCAGTATCTCCTCTCCGTCGAAGTAGCCACGGTCGGCGATCGCCTCGAGTTTGTCCACTTCGAGCACTTCTTTGCTTGCTTCGACATCCGAGCAAGCTGCCCACGGTCGTTGCCGACGTTTATGACCTCATGCGTAACAATCAGATGGTGTTCGGTGTCCACCGCGACCTGGACATTGTAGCCGACGACACCCGATCCGCGTCCGCTGGTGGCCATCGAACATCCGGATCGGTGAGCGATATCTGTTGATCCGGCGTGTTGCGCATCTGCGCATCAAGCACGTCCAGGCGGCTCATCTCCTGCTTCAGCCGAGCGATCTTTTCCTTGATCCTCGTCGTCTTGATGCTGATCGCTTCCGATGGCTCCTGCCGATCGGCGCTATCGAGTCGACGCAGATATCGCCCGACGCTTTCCTCGATCTGCGCCATCCGTCTCGCCATCTTGGCATGCCTGAAGTTGCGGTCGCGGTTGTTCACCGCCTTGAACTTGCTGCCGTCGATTGCGACGCTTGGGGTCTGCAACAGGCCCATTTGCCGGCATAGCGCAACGAACTTCGCACAAACCTTCCGAAGCGCCGCACCATTGTTCTTCCGGAAATCGGCGATCGTCTCATGATCGGGAGCCAGGAGGCCGATCCGTCACATCACCTCGATATTGAGCCACGCCTGACCCGATTCAGATAGCCGTAGATGTAAAGCTTCAGAAGGACTGCCGGATGATAGGCCGGCGGGCCGTCTCCTTGGCGATCACACGCTCAAACCCCAGTCCACCCAGGTCGAGCGCCTCGACCAACACGTCGATCACATGGACCGCGTTGTCGTATTTCCGGCAAGAGCGTCAGCTGGGATCTGTCCGCGCCTTCAATGAAGCGTCCCTCCATATCCCCGTAGGAAACGGAAGAATCCTAGCCGAGTCGCGACTTTTCACACAGCTAGGGTCAAACGCTGCCCTCAGCAGCCTGCACTACCTTGTCGGCTCACCTCCCGGAGGCAGATGCCGCCGCGCTCTGAGCGTAGGTCATCAACAGGCCACTTGCTGCCATTCAATCCGCAGCGATACTGTCGATCTTCGAACATATGCGGCCGGAGCCCAATCATGAGACTGCCTTTCAAAACCGTGGACGTCTTCACGGGAACTCGCTTCCAGGGCAATCCCCTTGCTGTGGTGCTGGATGCCGGATCGCTGTCCGCCGCTCAGATGCAGTCCATTGCACGCGAATTTAACTACTCTGAGACCGCGTTCGTGTGTCCGCCGCAGGATCTACATAACACCGCCGAGGTGCGGATATTTACGCCAACCATTGAAGTGCCGTTCGCCGGTCACCCAAATATCGGCACAGCCTTCGTATTGGCGTCATTTCCTGAATACGCGGACAGGGACGTACTTCACTTCGAAGAGCGCGCCGGACTTGTTGCGACTCGCATAATTCGTGACCAGCAAGGCGTTGTCCGCACAGAGCTTACAGCTCCGCAACCCCTCTCCGTCTCATTGAAGTTCGAGGCTAACACAATCGCAGATTGCCTCGGGCTTGATCCGACAGATATTTGCGTCGAGTGCCATAGTCCAGTCATCGCATCTGTCGGGCTACCCTTTGTGATCGCGGAGGTTCGGTCACGCGCTGCATTGGCTAACGCCACTCCCAACGCGGTCGCATTTGCTCGGTGCGTTCCGAGTGACCGTGCTGACGCGATTTACATCTATACCCGTGATGTCGCGCCGAAGGATGGGCAAGGCGTCAATCTATCCGCACGCATGTTCGCACCAGGGGACGGTCTGCCAGAAGACCCGGCAACTGGTAGCGCTACCGCGGCTGCGGTCGTTCTGGCCGGCCTGGCAGGCGCAAAGTTTCCCTGCAACGGCCCGGTACGTGTCGCGCAAGGCGTCGATATGAGGCGACCGTGCTTGCTCGAGGTCGTGGTGGACATGCAAACGAGCGACGATCCTATCGTGCGGCTCGGCGGCCGCTGCGTCGACGTGATGGAAGGAACTATCAAACTTTAGCGAAAGACTTTCCATGTCGCGACTACGTGCCGCAACCTCTTTCATCAGGAGAGTGACAGCCTAGGTGGCGTTCCGCGATCAAGCCCGAGATGACGCTGGCCCAGTTGGCTGAGAATTTGGAGGTGCAGACGAACCGGGTTACGCAGGGACCTCCCCGGAACTCCACAAAACGAATTTGCAAGGTTTGGACGCTCAAGCCATAAATCCGACCTATCTTGAACGCCTTCAAATACCAGAAGCAGACGCTAACTCACTTAGAGGCTTGTTTACGGCCAATTACACTTAACAGGGCACGCGAGAACACAAGGCCTTCCGCAGCGTCCGGCGAATGCAATAGACCTGCAACCTGCCCGGGTAGATCAGTTTTCAGCCGGCATGTGACGATTGCGCAGCGGACCGTCGACCAAACTGCAATCCGAGGAGAAATGATGTCAACGGAAGCACGACACGCCAGCGGCTAAACCAGAGTACGACGAGGCACAAGAGCAGAGAGATGAGCGCCGCCCACCATACACCGCCCCCCTTCCGAAAGCACTTAACGGCTGAGGCCATAGTCAGCGCATAAGCGAAAACAAACACTGTGCTTGGCCATTTGATCAACTCACCAATTTCGACTCCGCTGATTCCGATGAATAAATAGGTCGCACCGAATAGCACCTGAACTAATAAGAGCGCATTGAGTGGCGTCTTGCTTCTAGCGCTCAGTTTCCCTACAGATTTTGGCAGCGAGCCATTTCGCGCCTGTGCGTAGAGCATGCGCGAGTACCCGGCGATATTGATGTGGAGAGCGGCAAAAGCGACAAGACACGCCAGTGTGGTTATCACTGCTAGGCCCGGCTTTCCAATCGTCCGTTCAATAAGCAGTGGAAATGCCATCACGCCGTCACTTTGCTGATATGCGCCTGTACCGATAGTCACGTACGCGAACGCGCCGTATATGATTGACACAACGACTGCGGCGACGAACATGCTCACGCGCACGTCGCGGCGTGGATTCTTAAATTCTTCAACCAGAGGCGCGACCATTTCCCAGCCCACGAAGGAAAAGAAAATGGGCACCATCGCCTCTCCCACCGCTTCCCAACCACGCGGCGCAAACGGTGTTAGCGAATCGTGGTGTAGTAATGGCCAGGCGGCGATCACTGTCGAAACCATCAGCGCAACGACAACTCCAACGATGGCCATTTGCAAACGACTCGCCGCGGCAAGACCGAGACCGTTCAAAAGCACCGAAAAGGTGGTTGCGCCGACAGCTAGCCACTGGGCAGACTGGCCGCTCCAGCCTCCGAGGTGGGCAGCGTACTGTGTGGCTATCACCGCAACTATCGGAATGCCGATTGGAACAGCCCCCAGAAAGGTCCAACCTAGAGCCGTACCGCAGCGGGTCCCAAACGCACTTGAGACATAGTCGATAACGCCCCCGGCCGTTGGATTTCGTATTGCGAATTCGCTCAGCGTCCACACGAGCGGAAACGAAAGCATGGCGACCAGCGCCCAGGAGACTAGGGCTGCTGGGCCCGCCTCTTGAGCGGTTACGGCCGGGAGGGCGAGTACACTGATCCCGACTACCGCGCTGACTGCTAAGATAGTCCCCTGGGCGCGGCCGATTGTACGCTCTAACTCGGGTACTTTTTCCATCCCGGTCGCCTTGGCACCACGTTTCTCCAGATCAACACAAGCGAGGGAGCTCGGCACCCTCTAATTCATCTAGAACCTTGATGGCGCCCATCGCATCTGCCAACCTTACTTGAGCTCCTCGAGAACTACTGAATATTTCTCCCACGATTGCCGCGTGTCGGCCGTATTTGTTTCTCCTCAGATGCTGACAAACTTCGCCGGCTCTAGCTGGCTCGACGAAAATGGCAAGGCAACCTTCATTTGCGAGATGTAGCGGGTTAACGCCGAGCATGTCAGTAGCCATCACGGTCTCATGCTGAAGGGGTAGGTCAGCTTCGTTTAGGCGAACCTCGAAACCACCGTGAAACGCATACTCGTGCATCACGGCTGCGAGCCCTCCCCGGGTTGCATCTCGGATTGAGCGCACCGTTCCAGCCGGGAACGCCTCCAACAACTCTGATACCATCCCACTTAGCGGCGCACAGTCGCTCAGAACGCGGTTCTCGAAGCCCAACCCCTCCCGCAAGGATAACAGATGCACAGCGTGATTCCCGAGTTGGCCAGTCACGATAATTCGGTCACCTGCGCGCACTGAGGCCATACGCAGCGGTGCGCGTCGGAACACACCCAAGCCCGTTGTATTAAGGAACACGCCATCGGCCTCTCCGCGCCGGACCACCTTCGTATCACCGGCAACGATGCGCACGCCTGCCTCCCTCGCCGCATCGCGTACCGATGCGAATATCTTCTTCAGCTTGGCACGCGGGAATCCTTCTTCAATAATCGTCGCCAACGTGAGAGCTAGTGGGATGGCTCCGACAACGGCAAGGTCGTTGACCGTACCGCACACGGCAATTCTGCCGATATCACCATTTCCAAAGATAACGGGATCGACCACAAACGAATCTGTCGTCATTGCGAGTTCTCGACCATCGACCGTCAAGAGTGCGCTATCCTCGAGTTCGCCGGCATATGTTTCCTCGAGCGTGCCGATGATATCCCCGATCAACAATCGACTCAGCTTCGCGCCCGTACCGTGATCAAGAACCACGACATCATCTGGATTCGGAATCAAGACGCATCCTTTCGTGCCGGGGCAAGTGCCAGCAGACAGAGTAGCTCAAAAAGCAAATGTGCCGCGACCAAGCTAGTCTGTTGGCCAACATCAAACGGCGGGCTCACTTCGACTACGTCAGCTCCCACGATCATCAGTCCACGCAACTCGCGCAGCAGACGAAGGCAAAACTTCACGTCCAATCCTCCGATTTCCGGAGTGCCGGTGCCAGGACAGTATGTGGCATCGATGCCATCGATATCGAATGACACATATACCGGCAAATCGCCGACGACTTTCCGGATGTGCCTTGCCACAGCTTCCGCACCGAGCGCTTCCGCTTCCTCGGAGAAGAACAGAGTGATCCCCTGCTCACGAGCAAAATCGTATTCCTGAACGCCATAGGTTGTACCTCGAAGGCCTATCTGGAAGAACGCTGTGGGTGAGACGAGTCGCTCCTCAATGGCGCGCCTGAATACCGTGCCATGGTTGTAGCGCGAACCAAAGAATTCGTCTTCCGTGTCGGAATGAGCATCTAGATGCACTACGGCATATGGGACCGCATCAGATTTTCCACGTAGCACTGCGAGAGACACTAGGTGGTCTCCGCCAATGGCGAGCACGCGTGAGCCGCGGCGCCTCCAGCGGCTCACCTCATCTTCAATGGCGTTCATCGAGGCGGTGAAATCAAGAGGATTCACAGCAACGTCGCCGCCATCGGCGACGAAGATCTGCGAAAATGGGGATATGCCATACGCTGGGTGAAATGGCCGCAGCATCGTCGAGGCGTCGCGTATAGCGCGCGGGCCAAAGCGGCTGCCCGGCCGAACCGTCGATCCGTTGTCGAACGGCACACCAATAATCACAACATCAGGCGGAGCAGTTGCGCTGGCCTGTTCAAGCTTCATGAACGTGGGCAACCCTGCATATTTTGGCACTACATTGCCGGAAGGTGGGAGCGCGTGGGACATGAGCTAGTTTTTCATGCAACCTTGATGACCTTACGTGTGAACGACTCCCCCCTATTCAATTGATCAATGATATCCTTCATTGGCTGAATGGTTGCGCAGTAGGAGCCGAGCCAAGCAATCGCCCGTTCAACATCTTCCTGACGCGTCGAAACAACTCCATCTGGAGGGACGATTACGTTGTAACCGCGAAAAAACGCGTCAGCAGCCGTCGTTTGCACGCAAATTTGCGCCTGCATACCAGTGAGGATCAACGTGCCGACACCATGCCGCCGCAGCTGATCGTCAAGATCTGTTTCGAAAAACCCGCTGTCGCGGGGCTTTGGGACCACAATATCTTTAGGATCGAGTACGTCTGCTAGAATATCAGCGCCAGGAGTGCCTTTTCGCGCGGGAAGACATTCTCCAAACCATTCGACGTTTGGATCGGCAGGATCGCAGATAAGCTGAAGGTGAAAGACGTGAACGCCATACGACCTGACGCTGCGCAAGAACTGTACCATACGCGGCAAGAACTCATGCACGGCACGCTCCCGCGCTTCATGTTTACGAACGAGATCATACTGGAGGTCGTTTGTGAGCACAGCGACGTTTTGCATTTGACTGCTCCGTTAGACGTGTCGGATATCCATTGTCTGGCCGAGATAGTTGGTCACTCGATAGCCGCTATCGTTGGAACTCACGTACTCTTCGGTCAACGGAATCTTTCCGAGACGCGTCGTCAGAACGTACTTAGGTGAGGAAAATCCTGTAGAGTACCCAAGCAGGCCACGCATGATTTCGCGACCTTTCGCTATCGTCGTCATGAAATGCGAGACCCCCACTACATTGTCACAGTGGTATAAGTAGTACGGCAGCACACGAATTCTTTGAAGCCCAGTCATCAGCGCGCGCATCGCATCGATGTTGTCGTTGACGCCCTTTAGCAAGACGGCTTGATTCTGAACTGGAATACCGTGCGATAAAAGTCGATCACATGCAGCTGCAGCATCCTCAGTGATTTCCTTCGGGTGATTGAAATGGGTCTGGAACCATATGGGGTGATAACGTGAGAGCATTTCACAAAACTCTTTAGTGATACGCATTGGCAGAAACACCGGGCACCGACTTCCGACGCGAATGATTTCGACGTGACGTATGGACCTTAGCCGTTTGAGGATCTTTTCAAGCCGGCGATCTCCATAAGTTAACGGATCGCCGCCAGAAAGAATGATATCACGAATTTCAGCATGCGATTCGATGTAGGCGTAGTCCTTTTCGAATGACGCACCCTCCGCTTCCCCAAAATACGATCCTTCGAGATCGCTAGTGTGGTACTTCCGGGTGCAGTGCCGACAATATACCGGGCAAATTGAGGTGATGAGAAATAGTGCTCTATCAGGATACTTGTGAATGATCCGATTTGTTTTTCGGTAATAGGTGTCGCCGACTGGATCAACTTCAGCATCCGGGAATGGGGCCATCTCAACGCCAGCCGGAACGGCCTGTAAGCGAATGGGGCACCTCGGATCCACTGGATCCATCAGAGATGCGTAATACGGTGTGATGCGCCATTGGTATTTGCCATTTATGTTGTCGATGGCCTTTCTCTCATGGGGTGTTACCTTGATCCAGGACTCAAGCTGGCTCACTGACTTAATGCAGCGCTGCATTTGCCAAGTCCAATCATTCCATTCCGGGCGATCCCGGTACACGTTGATATCTATGCTCTCATCATTGAGCATTGCTCGTCCTTTCCGCACACCACGATGGCTCTGCAAACCGATATCGCACCGGTGACAATTCCATCGGCCACTCCGTGATGATTATTATCGAGCGCAATACATAGGAGAGAGACGCAATTGCTCGCGTGAGCTTCTCACGGATCCTTTGCGCTTGTCCTAGGTATAGCCTTGGAACTCGGTCGTCATATGGAAGACTCCTGGAGATGCTCACTTCACATTGACGGCAGCCTTAGCCGACAGCTCGAGCATCAATTGACGTCGCAACGCGACAGCCACCTGCCCTACCGCAATCCCTCCATCGTTCGGTGGAAATGCACTGTGCCGATAGACAGCAAATCCAGCGTCACGCAAGGCGTGGAGTACATTCACTGTCAGGAATTCATTGCAGAAAACGCCACCACTAAGGACGATTGCGTTGAACGCATGCAGTTGCCTTAGCAATTGGCACATCTGGGTCACCATTTCTACCAGCGTGGAATGGAATCGCCTGGAGATATCGGCAGCCGGCTGCCCCCCCAACAGCTCATGTGCGATGGCGCGTATCATCGCGCGGTAGTCAAATCGGGTGACCCCTGCGGCATCCTCGAACACCACAGGATATGGCTCTGTCATCTCGAAATTGCGGCGCAGGAGTCCCTCGAGCTCGATCGGCCCCTGCGCTTCATACTCCGCGCGATATGCCATACCGCTGAGTGCGGCGACACCGTCGAACAGACGCCCCATGCTCGTACACAATGGAGAACGGACATCTTTGCAGTACATCGCTGTCAACACTCGGAGTTCATCTGGCGTGAACTCAGCGATAACTGGCAACGTGGCGCAGGCAGACAGATCGCCTTCGTACGCATCGAGCAATAGTGCAAGCGCGGTGCGCCGCGGCTCTCGTACCGCTCGGTCGCCTCCGAGTAGGCGGAGGGACCGAATTGATCCCACTTGTCTAGCTGCGCACAGATCTCCCACCAAAAATTCTGCGCCCCAGATGCTACCGTCATCGCCGAAACCTGCGCCGTCGAAGATCACGCCGAGCGCAGGCCCCTCGAGCTGGTTTTCAGTCATGCAGGACGCCATATGCGCGTGATGATGTTGAACTTGAACCAGGGCGCGCCCGGCTTCTTGCAACGCCATTTGCGTCGAACGAAAATTTGGATGTAGATCGCACGCGACTATTTGTGGGAGCGACTTTAGCAATCGAGTTAGATGTTTTTGAAGTGTATAGTGGCTTCCGAGGGTTTCGTCGTTTTTCAGATCGCCGATGTGCTGGCTGACGACGATTTGGCCGCGCGCATATATCGCAATCGCGGTCTTGAGCTCCGCCCCCAGGGCTAATATTGTCGGCGCGGCGTCGGTCAAACCTTGAAGGTCGAATGCATAGGGGGCGTAACCGCGCCCGCGCCGGAGGAATAATAGCTCGCTCGGATCGCCGTTATCGGCTGGAAGCCTGCGCAAAACCGAGTCGTCCACCCGAACTTCGATATCACGATTGTGCATGAGGATTAGGTCGGCGACGACCGGCAACTCTGCCAGAGCGGTCGCGTTGTCAATAACAATTGGGCGACCGGAGATATTCCCGCTCGTAGCCACGACTATTGGCGGCGCACCACGATCGAACATAAGATGATGCAGCGGCGTGGAAGGCAGCATAACGCCAAGCGTTGGATTATTCGGGGCAATGTTATCAGGAAGTCGGGAATTTGGATGCCTGGGCATCAGTACAATCGGACTGGCCCAGTGGCCTAACAGCCTGGCCTCGTCAGGCGTGATGATAGCGTGGCGCCTTGCAGTTTCGAGATCGGCCGCCATTAGTGCAAGCGGCTTTGAATCGCGTCGCTTGCGGCGTCGAAGTTCGGCCACAGCCGTCGCGTTCCCTGCGTCCACGACCAGATGGAATCCTCCTGCCCCTTTGACCGCTACGATCCTTCCGGCGTGGAGGGCATCTACAACGGCGAACAATGGATCACCAGCGACGACCTGACCTCCTCGATCGTACAAGGTGAGCCGTGGACCGCATTTCGCACATGCGTTCGGCTGCGCGTGGTAGCGACGATCTGCTACGAGCTCATATTCCGCGCGGCACTGCGGACACTGTTCAAACTCGGACATGGTAGTGACGCGCCGGTCGTACGGCAGGTCACGAATGATTGAAAAGCGCGGCCCGCAATTCACGCAATTAATGAAGGGGTATCCGTAACGCCGATCTCCAGGAGTGCGCATCTCTGAGAGACACTCTTTGCATGGCGCGGCATCAGGCGAGATCGTGAGGCGGCGCTCGTCCATCTGCTCGCTATGGGCCACCTCGAAACTCTGGCAACTCGGATCCGGGCTAGACGCCAGCACCGAAACGCGATCAATTCTGGCGAGATTCGGCGCTTTGTCCTGCAAATCAGCAACGAATTTAGCAACAAGCGCATAGGAACAACCATGCAGCAGAATGTCGACTGAAGCGCCGCAGTTTCGGACAAAGCCCCGCAGACCCAGACTCCGTGCTTGGCGAACGACGAAAGGACGAAACCCCACGCCCTGTACCAAGCCAAAGACCTGCAGTTGCCAGCTAAGCGGCGGGTCTACATTATCTTCGGACCTGATGTGAACGCTATCCAGGTCGAGCGGGGTGGTCTCTTCGATAGAACGCTGTGTTACCATTGGGCCCGAGCACCACGAGTGAGAAAGTCGTCGGGTACGGAAATCGAGGCTCGGATGCGTCGATATTGCATGCATGAAGATAGCAGACCCGTCGAGTGTGCAGCTCTGTCGCCCTCTTCTGTTGGATTGTCGTTCATCGGCATTCCTGGTTTACCCGCCTAGGAACTGGAGTAGAACGGTGAATAATTGCACAACGTACCGCGTGCAGCGTGGACACTGACGGCACACCTGACCTTTATCCGACGTAATTGCTATCAGGTAAGTCGACGGGACCGCACCTACCGAGATCGGTAGGCTCGGCCATTCACATGCTGTTGCCGGGTATCCGACTCGCTGCCAAGTCTACGATGTCGGCTCCGCTTGTTTGGTAGGCCAAGGAAGGCCGCTGCGTGTATTGGCACCGGCGTGGCGGCAGCGTCAGATTCGCGACCGTGCAGGCTGCTGCCCTTAAGTCTCAGGTTGCGCAACCGGAAGATCTATCAGGTCGGCCAGTGAGCCCTGGCCCGGCGCTTAGACTTCTCGACCGCTACCTGCGCTCCCATCCTCCAAAAAACTGCTTAATCAGAACTGGCGTCCAGCGTCAGCGTACATCTCCTCGATCTTGTGCCGCAATTCTCCGGCCGACCTGGGAAGCTGCGAACATTATTACCGAACGTGGTGTGGAGGCAGCAAGATGCAGGCGATACTGGCGGAGGTCGCGCAACGCTTCAGCGGCTCAATTTCGATCTGGACAATGTCGCCAGGACACTCGGAATGTCGCGGCGATTCGTGAAAAAATGCTTGAGGGGACCGGAAAGTCGTTCACCGAGCACCTTACAGGATGCCGATTGGAGCGCGCCCTCGCCTGACGGATCCGCACCGCTTGCATGTCCGATCCTCCATATTGCGTTCGAAGTCGGCTTTGGTGATGCTTCCCATTTCAATCGCATGTTCCGCCTGCGGTTCGGTGAGACGCCATCAGGCGTACGCGCCGGATCGACCATGCGGGAGTAGTAATCTCGCACTCCTCCCAATCCGCGGACGATGCCGCTAAAAGCCGGGCATTCGTGGGTTTTGCGAACACCTTTGAGCAGGATGATCGTTTTCGGTCAAAGGCAGCGATTGAGGGTAAGCGCCGGGTCTATCGAGGATAGCTCCGTCGGCTGCAGGCTGAGAGCTGAATCGCGGTTCGGCTGAGGGCCAGGAGGCAACATCCCTGCTGCGGTGCTATAGGCTAGGGCTATGGGCCAAGGGTTCGCTCCGCGCTCCCTCGCGACTCTCCCAGAATGCCGGTGCATTCCCCCCTGTCCATTGCGTCCGCCGAGGCTGACGAGCGCGCTTATTATTAGTCGCGTTTAAAAGCCTCGCTACGATCACCATTACTACGATTCCGGCAAGACTGAACGCAATCTGCATAACCGCCAGATCTGAGATGAGGAGCGGAGTAAGAACGGCTGGCGAGCGCCAGGAGAACGCCAAGACAATAGATCGGAAGCGAGTTCTCCCCACACAACTTTGCACAGTGTAGCACCGGGCTCGATAGTCCTTTCCAACTCCGAGGAAAGAGCCATAACACCACCATTGCAAGAGCCAGAAAATGGAGCAGCCGCAACGGACTCAGATTCGATTTATCTAGTGGAAATACCGATTCGGTCAAAGAAAACCAGCGGCTTGATCTCCCTCAGTGAGAGCATCAGGCTGAAAACTAGATAAAGAACGGCAACAACAAGGGCCGCCCGCGACGTCAGCCACGGTCGGCACTTCTCCTCATCGATGGCGTACCATCCGCCTAGCACGATCAGAAGCTGCCAAGCCAACGGATTGAAGAACCAAACGCCGTTGCCAGCGCGCTCATCGCCGGTAAATTCGGCAAGGCTCAGACCAAGAACGGCCACACCAAAGAGCGTGCGGTGCCGGCGTCGGGCCGGTGTCGCTCGACATGGCCGTGCTCCACAAGCACGTCAATCAGGTGATCTATGACCTGGAGATGAGCGAGCCGGTAGCCAATGCGTGGCGGCTGATCCAGGACAGCCGTGTGCGTGGCGCACTGGAGAATGCCGGCCGCACGGCCGATTTCGACGCGCTGCAAGCGTAGTTGAAAGACGCCGCTGAGGGCGCGCTTGGTGCGACAACGGCGGTCGGTTCCGCATAATGGCCCTCAGGTCGAACTTCACTGCCGCGAAGCTTGGCCTGAACTTGACGAACGCGCTCCAGCAGATGAGCGGTGTGGCGCAGTCCTTCGTCGTCGCGGGCAAGAAGGACATGGCGGTTGGCATTGCCAAGACCGTGCGCGATCCGGCCGCTGCGGCCGGCGCGGCTCCCTTCATGGCGACGCGGCAGACGACGTTCAACAAAGACATGGACGCGTTCCTGGAGAGCAGCGCGTCGGGTGCAACGCCCTCGAGGTGGAAGGAGTTCAAGAAGGACTATTGGGGACCTGCGGCTTTCTGGCTGATGCAGAAGGTGCAATGGCACTTTGCCGACGTCCCGACCTGGATCGCCGGCTATGAACAGGACTTACGGAAGTTCGGCGGCAACGAGAGCCGGGCGGCCGCGCATGCTAACGGTTTGGTCAAGCGCGCTCAGGTCTCAGGCCTGTTCACGGATCGGTCGGCCATTGAGCGCGGCTCACTCGGCACGATGACCCGGCAGAATGAGTTCGTGAAGCTCTTCTCGACGCTGGGCAGCTACATGTTTGCCAAGACTAACGTCGCATACGAGCGCGGCAAGAAGGCCCAGCAGGTGTTTGCTGAGAACGGCGCGTCCAAGGTGTCGGGACTGGAAGCAGCGTCTCTGGTGGCTGACTGGTGCTGCTGTTCAGCGTCGAGGCTCTGGTTGGTGCTGCTGCCAGGGCCGCTGCCGGCACAATCTTCGGCAGTGGTGATGCTGGCGACGATGACGAGAATTCTGCGCTATGGCTCGCCAAGAAGACCGCGCTCTCGGTCATCGGCACGCTGCCGTTCGTGCGGGACATGGCGTCGGTGGTCCAGGGGTACGGCGCTGGCGGCGCTTACGGTTCGATCACCGGGGATTTGGCAAAGCCGGTTTGGACTATCGGCAAGGCTGTTGGCGCGGTCGATAGCGAGTTCAGCCGCAGCGCTGCGAAGGCGCTTTCGAACGCGCTTTGAGCTACGACCGGCTTCCCGTCCGTGCTGACCAACCCGGTTATCGACGCTCTGGCCCGGCAGAACAACGGAGAGCAGGTTTCGCCGCTCGAATATGCATTCGGCAAATTCGGAAACGGCAAGTAATGTCATTCGCTCAAAAACTGCGAACCAGGGCGCGGGAGATCGCGGCGGCAGGGCTGGCCGGGCCGGTCGAGGAGCAGGCGTTGCAGCGGCGGCTTACCGACGCTCTTGCCGGTGAACTATCGTTCGCGGACGCGATGTTGATGGCATACGTGGGGGCGGCAGCGGCTGGCGGCAGCGGCGATGGCGCGGGGTCGATGTAAGGCGCGTGGTATTCCAACATGGCGGCGAAGTTCTACGATCGGACGACCGATGCTGTGGCGGCCGCCCGACGAGGTCTGCGGGACATGCCCACTCGCGCGAATCAGGATACTTTTCCGCCATGACGATCGACAAGGAAACTGTTCTGTTCGGGCTCGCGATCTACGGCGCAACGCTTTCCACTTGGAATTTATACAGCGCTCTCCGAAAGGAGCGACGCGCGATCCGGATCAGCATGGGCTCCAAGATGCCTGTTAATACGGGCTTAGCTTACGACGGCAGATGTTTCGCACACCTTGAAGTGACAAACGCCGGACAGCGTCCTGTTACCATCGTGACGATCGGGTTAGAGGTCCCGGGAGGGAAGTGGCTAAATCCCGGCCGGCACTACCCCGGATTGGACAACACCGAGCTGCCAATCACATTGACAGACGGGCAGACCGCGCGACTGCATTATGCCTACGCTGATATTGCGGCAGCACTTATGGAAGGTTTTGCCGGCAAACGGACCCGCTTAGTGCCATTCGCGAAAGACTCAGTGGGTAATACTCATCGCGGTGAAAGGTGGGAGGTTGATCCTACGGAGTTTGCGGGGATGTAGGCCGGAGATGCCAGGCCGAAAATCTCAATTCGTAACAGTTTCGATACCCGCAACGCGCGTTGCGATCTCGCCTACAGTCAGCGGCCCGCCGACCGTTCATAAAAGTCAGTGGTCCGGCTTGCTCGACCTCTTTGAGGTCTCCAATCCCATACCAGCCGCCTAATTGCTTCCGAGATGTTCGGAAGATCGGGCTGTTGACGTCGCCAGTCGTCAATTTTTTTCACCCAACTGGCCGGGGCAACCATGTTTAGGCGCTTGGTTTGTTTTTCCAACTTAGGGGGCATCAGACCATCCAAATAATTTGACAAACTCTCTTAACACCATCTTCTCGCGCTCAGCCGCAATGACAAATATCTCATCTCCAAATTTGGTGTGCTCCAGAAGGCTGCTCGCTTTGCACTGACTGAGATCGACGCCATTCCGGAGACGGCTGGACCTGTCGAGGAGCACGAGGCAATCCAGTGGGCGATTGCGCCCGTCCAACGGCTTGCGGAGCGCTTCGACATCGGATTGAGCTGTTATGCTCTCAGCGGCTTGAGCGCACAGTTGAAGGAGCGCGTCTCGGCTTGGCTCGACGGTGATGGCCTTCACTGCCTATTGCAGCCCATGGAGATCGCGGCCTGATGAACACCGCCTTTCTGCTGATGGCTCAAATACAACGGCCTTTGTGTCATCCCGCTCGAATTGGTGTGTCTGGACTACTTCCAACACCTGACGACAAACGAGTTCGCGCGGAAGGCTACGAACGGGAGCCTCGACATCCCGGTTGTCCGGATCGAGGGCAGGGCCAAAGGCACGCGCAGCGTTCATCTTGCCGACCTCGCCCGCTGGATCGACGATCGCCGCGAGGCGGCCCGGAAGGAATGCGACCGATTGCAGGGGCGACGGTGAGAAAAAGGCCCTGCTGACGACAAAAGCCCGGCCAAGTGCCGGGCTGTGTTTTTCAGCCTTCCACGATGTGATCGCCCTAGAGTTGTGATAGCGATCGGATCGCGGCGCTCGACAACAGGGGTTTGAAAAGATGGACCCACGGCGACGGATCGCGAGGCGGACATTGAGGTAACGGGCCAGGACGCCGGCCTGTCCTTAGGCAAAGATGGGCATATCATGGCCCTTATCGCCGCTCTCTCCGCCGCATCTTCAATAATGGCACATGGCAGCACGGCGGTCGCCTAGCGGGGAGCTATTGGATGTCGATGGAGCGGGCCGAGCGACGCCGCATCCGGATTGACAGCGAGTGCATCGCCAACGTTGACTACCGCCAACTCTTTCCGCGTCTTGCCTACGTCTGGGCGAGAGAAGCGCAGCCTGAAGGCGACATTTCAACTGATGCGCATAGAGAGCGACATGCTCATCGAGGTCATCACATATTTGGCGCAAGCCGGGGTCACCGGGTTGCCGCTCCACGACGCGGTGCTGGTCGCGCAGTCGAAGGCCGAGGTTGCAGCAAGAGCAATGCAGGCCCCTTTCGAGCGGGGGGCAGCTCTCCGTGCGCGATCGTTTCGGTGACATTTTGGTAATAATCACAATGACTTAACTTCCTACGCCTCCGCTAATGGAGGAGCAGCGGAGGGGGTAACTTAGAGCCGTAAAGAGGCCCCCTGTTGTCTCCTTGAGGGTTGCCTTCAAGGTAGGGTGATCAATCACTGCCGACCAACAGGAACATCTACATGTCTGCTATCGAGGCCTTTGATGAAGGCGCTTTAAGGATTCCATCCAGCTCCCCGAGCCGGCTGGCTATGCAGTTGGCGAGAGGCCCGCATCGGCCACAAGACGAGCCGAATCCGCTAAGTGCCCTCTTAGTATCACAATTCAAGCAGCGTCTGAACTAGGCTCGGACTCTTCGCTGCTCAACGCTCGCCCGATGCGACTGCTGCCACGCTCCTCTGGCAGTATCGTACAGCGATCCAAGGGGGGATTATCTCGAATGGCAGATTGGGGAAGCCGCCATCGCTCGTAGTGCCACCATGCACTCCCGTGGTCGTATCGCCCGCCCCGGCTCCTTGTTGGTCCGGCCTGTTTGCCGGGGGTGGGCCCCCAAGATGGTAACCCGCATGCTGATAGACTGAATGTCGGTGCGGCGGGAGATTGCCTTCAGCCAACCTTACCGAACTTTGACCTCCCTGTTCACCGCCACGCTGCGTAGGCGAGGCGCCCACGAGGAAGCGCCCGGGAACGCTGAGTTCTTTCCAACCAGACGGACAACTTTCGGAGATAAAAGGAATTACAGCATTCGCCGGCAGGAGTTCTCTTAGCAACTCCGCCTTCAGGCGCTCTATCGCACCGGAGCTTGTCGCCCTTATAGGGATATTGATGGTGTTCGCTCTGTTGCCGGTCCCAACGAAAATCAATCGAGCTGCCACCGGTTGACCAGTCTCCCTCTTACAGGTGTATGAGTTCTCCGCGCCCAGCTCTGCTCCTATCGCTGTCCTTTGGAGATCACCATCCAGGAAGCATCCGACTCCTGCCGAGCCGCCAAGTTGCTCCAGCTTATATTTTTCAGATGTTCTTCCAGGAATGTGTTTCACGTCGACTATAAATCGATCGTCGGCACCAGGGTCCAACTCGACATATCCACCCGTCCACTCGAGTCCGTACTGGGTCGCAAGTCGCAGGCAAGTGTTGACGCTGTCAGCTAGGTATTGTCCGATCGAGGAGCTTTCCTGTTCGGCAACCGACTTTACGAAATCTTCTGCTCCCTTGTCGCAGAAGTTGTCGATGTCAGTCTGGTCGAATTGATTTGTGCTGCTATAGGAGCCTCTTCCACTTCCACGCTGATAGATTTTAATCTTCAAGGAAGCAGATGCCGAATTCGCTTTAACGACCCTTGTGCTACGCTCTCGGCATATTTCATGCCATTGCTGATTGGCAGTTTCCTCAGCGAATCTGCGCTCGCTCTTATTGATCAATCCGCTCGTTGCGAGCGTACTGCAGATATCGAAAGCTGGATTTTGAGCGAACGCCGTAGAACCTAAACCGCAAATGGACATGGCCATCACTGGCCGTAAAATCACTCTCATCATAGCATGCCTCCCAATAAAAAAGCGATGCCGGTACGCGAAAGTGGCTAGGGCCTAGCCGAGTATTTTAGCAGAATGGCAGGCTGGTTGCAAATGGAAGGTGCTGCTCGTCCAGCGTCCAGAATGTCGCAGCTAGTTTAGGTTGTCCTGATTGGGTGAACTCGATCCACGCTTCGAGAACCGAGGGCAGAGACGTTCTCATGTCCGCCATGTGCCGCGGGAGCCGCTGCCCAGCGACGCTCGCTCAAAATCACCCGCTAGACACCGGACGAGATTCGACGCTAACCACGTGTTTTCTTTTAGGGGACGAGCAGTCGGTCAGGAGTCGTCTTCAAGGCACGAGCCAAGCGAGCCAGGACGATATGGTGCAATTGCGAGTGCCACGCTCGACCTGACTGACATAAGTCCGTTCCAGGTCGCGGCCTGCAAAGCGGCAACTACCGAGTATGCGAACACCCGCTAGGAGCCGATCCGATTTCGGGTTGCGGGCACAAACGGGACGTTCCCTGCTCAATGTGGCGAATCCGCAGGTGATCCACCTGAGACTTGGGCCGTGGTCCGGCAGCAATGTCGGCATACTCTAGTCGAGTTGTCACGTCCGCTGATATGATGTCGCGGCGTGGAGAAGACATTGGACAGCGCAAATTCTCAGCGTTCTGGAGGTGTGGCGGACAACGGCCCGAGATAGCCTGCCGTGCGGTGTTGAGGGGCTCGACGTCGTGACATAGCAAACGCCTATTGCGGGAGATCAAAGATTGGTCTTGTATTGGCTGGTGGTGGAGCAAAAGGCGCTTATCAGGCTGGCGTATTGCGGGCGCTGGATGAAGGTGGCGTGAAACCGGACGTCATAGCCGGCACCTCAATAGGGGCCTTTAATGGGGTGCTTACGCTGGTAGATACACCACAACGCGAAATCATCTGGCAGCGCCTGGCCACAAAACATTTTGTGAAGGTGAGCTGGGTTACCGCACTCGCGATTGCGGTCCGTTTAGCCAAATTGTGGGCTCTCCTTTTTCGCGCGTCCGACCGAGCTCGTTTTGTCATGATTATTCTCTTCATGACACTTGGCCTTCTTCTCGCTATCGGTTGTGGTTTCCTGCCTGAGAACACGCCACCTAGTTCATCCCTACTGGTCGCGGTGACGATTGGAGCGTTTGCGCTCTTCACGGCTCTCGACATAGTAGCCTCGCTGGTCAATCGCCTACAGGCCCCGGGGCTGTTCAGAATAGCCACTCTTGGTCGCCTCGTTCAACACGCGATCCCCTGGGATCGTCTGGAAAATTGCCAAGTCGAAATTTTCATTACTTTGGCTAAGAAGGTTCCGCGGGGGCTCGGCTGGGCCCCAGAATATCTGAAGCTGAATTCTCTCTCAAAGTCCGACGCATTCAGATTCATCGTAGGTACAATGGCGTTGCCAATGATTTATCCAAGGGTCCTCATCGGAAACGCGGCGTATGCCGATGGGGGGCTCGCTGATAACACACCCATCTTTGCCTTGGCAGACCTCAATTGCGATAAGATCTATGTGGTGCACCTCAACCCTTACGCCATGGTAAGACACCTTTGGTTGGCGTTTTCTGGGTTGGACTTACGTGACACGGAGCAAACGAGTGATTGGTTTCGACGTATAAGTATGCTGCGTCATAACGTGGGAAAGAAAGATTATGAATTCTTGTTTGACCAAGAATGGCGCGAACGTTGGTCCGCTACTACCATCGTTCACATCTGCCCAAAGAAAAAGCTCGGCTGCTGGCCCTTGAGTACAATTTTCTTTTCGCAAAAATCCTGCCGGAGATTGATAGAATTGGGTTACCGGGATGCCCAAAAAGCTCTGAATTCTCGACAAAATGAAGAGCGAACCATCGTGCAGTTTTGATGGTCCTTCCGAATTGATGCAGTCTCTAGGCCCATGGCCGGTTATCGCCCATGGCGATCCTTGCAGGCCCTTATGCCGCATCCTGCCGGAAAGCGAGTTATGCCTTTCGCCTTTTGGCTTGATGGTCACGTCCGCGTAGCCTGCGAGAGACGTTGCGAGGCGCCTGTCACTGAATGGCGTCCAGCACGCGCATCTCAACACCCTAATCAATGCCGATTGTCTTGAAGCGATGGCCCCAGCCATGGCTTGGATCAACGTTCTCGTCCTTCACCATCTCATCATTGACCTTGTTCCGTACCGTCTTCACCGTGGTGCGGATGCCCAACTTCCCGACCATGGGCAATAAACGATAGCCGTCCTTGGGCCCTAGAGCTCTGGAAAGCCTTGGATCAGTTGCCGATACAAAACCACGTGCTCACAAACTCGTTCGCATTCTTTCCGCGTGCGTCGCCGCCGGAACCACCAATTCCTGAGCGGCATTGGTACGTAATTTTTGCGCACTCTTTCCTCCGAATGTGAGCTAGTTCATATTCTCGCTCTCTAGCGAGCACTAGCTTTGCTAGTATTAAGTCGGACGCGCTTCTTCCGGAGGGAAGATATGAGTACGTGCGGACGGACTATATCCAGCATCCAGAATGCAACCCACATCATACTAATAGTCGCAACGGTTGCGTCGCTTTGCACCGGACCGGCATTTGCGCAATCCCAAACAGCCTCCCAAATCCGAAAGCAACAAGAAGCCCTGATTTGGACGACCGACTACGAGGGTCTTGTTGACGGAAAGATTGGTGAAGGCACGCTTGCGGCTATCAAGAAATTCCAAGCTCGCATCGGACATCCTGCAACAGGCCAATTGACTTCACTGGAAGAAGGCCAACTTCTGCAGGAGGGGCGGGCTCGTCGTACTCAAGCGGGGTTTAGGCAGCTTACAGACAACGAAGCAGGGGTATCAGTCGGTATTCCCTTGGGCTTGGTGCAGGGACCAACAGAGACGAAATGGGGCAACCACTGGTACAGCAAGAAAAATGGACTCCTTGTTGAGACCCTGCGGTTCGGGACTGAAGTGTCGCTTAAAGACCTTTTCGACAGACTCCTCAAAATCAATGACAGGAAAGTCGCATATCAGCGCTTTGTTGAAAACACTTGGTTCGTGATTGCTGCATTTGAGGGGAAAGCCGCTGTCTATGTCCGCGCCGATGTCGTAACGCCACCGAACCAGCCATCAGAGATACGCGGATTTTCAGTTTGGATGAGCAAGGATCGGCCTGCCGAGTACCAAGCAATTCCTCCAGCGATGCTCTCTAGCTTTCGATCCAACACTGACCGAAAAAATGACGCTTCATCGAATGAAACGGTTGGCAGCGCCCCACCTACCGTTGTGAATCCGCCTCCTGTTGTAATTCAGACGAGCAAATCCGCGGTCAGCGTTCTGGATTGCTATAAGGGACTTGGAGACTGTCCGGCCGCTATGACCCCCGCTCCGGTTGCTGCGTTTAAGTAATATTGGGTCTCAGCATTAAGGGATGCCGTCATGTGTGTTGCATGCTCGCGACGCGCCTTGATCGTCGGGTCGATTTCGATTCTGATGTCAAGCCAAATCGCTTCCTATGCGATCGACAGCACTCGCGTTGCTTGCATTTCTCGAAGTCCTCCGTCCGATTACAATGACACCAAATCCAAATCGGGTGATCCGGCCTTTGATAGAGCGCTGATAGCAGAATTGAAGCGCATCATCACAGTGATTCCGGTCGACCCTGGATTCAAGTTTGTCAACGCCAAGAACGCAGGAGCTACGCCTGAGACTATCGTCGACGGAACAAAGGGGACTGTTTTGATCGGACTCAGGTTGGTCAATGAGCTTCTCAAGCCGAGCCAAGGAGGAATTACGGTTGCCTGTGTGTTAGCACACGAGTGCGGTCACATCTTCCAGTTCTTCTCGGCTGATCAATATTATGAACGTTTGAGCGGTCCAACGGAGCGTTTGCGCGAGCTTCATGCAGACGTCCTCGCCGGATACTATTTGGCTAAAAAAATGGGATCCGATCCCGGCGCTATGCGCGATGTACTGAGGGCATTCATTGCCTTAGGCGCTTACGAGAACGCGTCGCCGGATGATCATGGATCTCCGGGGCAGCGATGTGCGGCATTGGATAAGGGATATACGTTGTCATTAGGTGGGCAAACGTTCGAGGCTTCAGCGCGAGAGGGAGCATCCTATGTCCGAGGACTATAGAAAGAATTCAGCCCAGCTCCTTTTAGCCATGGGAATGTGGAGTTGCCTGATCTCGCCAGGTGCCTGCGAGGAATCTATACCTCCTCCACCTATACTCCAGAATCCGCCGAGTTCAGGGGCTACTCTCGCGGGATTCTTTTCATCGAAGACGCCTTACGAGTTTTGGCTGACTTGCTTGATCGGTATTCTAGGCCTAGCGATTATCTGCGCACTTATCTTTACACTACGGAAAGTTACCAATGCTCGGCCTGACGATATTGCCCGCCCGGTAATTATTCTTACGGTTATTACCGGGACTCTCATCTTGGTGACAGTCGGCTACAGCAACGAACAGATTGCACCCGCTTTTGGACTATTCGGAACGATCATCGGGTACATGCTTGGCCGTTTTGCCCAATCTGCGGCTGCTACTGCCCCAAGTGATTCTCAACAAAGCAGTGCTTCCCAATCGTCGGGAAAGCGTCCGAATACCGAAGAAGTTAGGAGCGCAGCATGAAGATCGGCGCGAGGATTCCGGTCTACTTTCTGGCCGCAATAGGACTAGTGACGCATGCCGCCGCTGGGGATTCTGCAACGCCGAGGGCGCCGATCGGTCCTCGGGAAGGAGGAATAGCTCAGATAGCTCCTCCATCTCTTATTTTGAACTCGCCACCTAAGCCTGGTGATATTCGCATCAGGAATCCCGGTCCTTACACGCTAGTCTTTTCTTACTGGAACGGGCAGTCTGCATGGCAAACCCTATCGATTGAGCCTAAGCAGTCGATAGACTTTTCGTGTGCAAAATGCGGTGAGACGGTTTCAGTCTCGTACCACGACGGAAAGGAAAATAAGACGATCAAGGCAACACCTGGCCGCACGTACCTATTTTGGCCTGGACAGGCGAATGCCTGGGTTCTGGTTTTAGCGTCTTCCGCATCCGAATAGCGGGTTCGGGCCAAGTTCACTGCTCTCGTTTCAGTATGTGCGTAGCCGATGCACTAAATCACCTATTCGTATACTGCTGCCGCCGAGCCATCGCTCCTCCAAGGGCGTACCGATATCCAGCTGCTGCGCGGCTCGCAGTGCCACCCTCGTTCTTGCCTTGCGCGGTTTAATCGTTTCTGATCGGCTCCCTTTGCGTCGCCGGGACCTCTGCTCGAAATCCATCAGATCGCGACCTGTGGGGTGCTCTGGTGGAGTCCAGGGAGTGGGTGCCGCCCATCCCAGAGCTGGATACGTGGACTCTGCTCCGTCTTGTTGTTGGGGTGCCCTCCACTCCAGGAAGGGAGGCCGATACTATTGAGTAGGAATGGTCCGCGGGCGCATTCGACGTAAAGGCGGCTGAGGAATCGCTGATCATCGTGGAGACGACGGACATGCTGGTCGTGCTTGAAGACACAAAGCAGAGAAAGGCTGCTCAGGCAGTCTGGAGAGAAATCTGGGGGTAGTTCTCAGGCCGCATGGACTTCACGCTATTGGCTTCCCTGGCGGCAATTTTGATTTGCCCTTCGTTTTCGGCTGGAGTTGACCGCCTTTGGGTTGCGTTTGGTGGCGCCTCGCATGGCGCTCCAATCCCCGCTATTGGAATGCACTAGGTGTGTATCAGCCTGACAACCATGCGCAATCATAACGGCCGAAACCAAAATACCGACCGTAAACACTGGCGCTCAAGTGTCCGATTTTTTGCTGAAGATACTGCGACCAGCAACCTCTTCTTGATGCACAGCGCCAGAATAGGTGGTGACCGTCCCGGGATTGGCAAGACCGTATTTCTGGTTTGAAAAGCAAAACTTGTCGAAGTAATGGACCAAGGTAATGGGCGACGAATGGGCATAGCCGTGGCCAAAATCGACAGCCGGACTTATGAGCCGCGTCGAGGCATTCGTCCGGAGCGGATACAGCTTCAAGGGCCAAGTAGCCCGGCGCGTTGCGGGCAACCGAATTCAAGCAGCGAGTAGAAGAATTCGACCGCTAGAGCAAAGAGTTCTCTGGCAAGAAATGCAGCCTGCGAGACGATCGATCCGAATACCTCACCAACCACGGTGATACTGTGCAGAGGCTTTACGAAGAGAGAACATCCAGGCTCTCGCACGTGAGAAGGTGTTCAACTCTACTCTCATTGATCTGTTCGGGAAGAGAGACGGAATTCTCTCGGAGGTATACGAAGGAAAAACTGGCGTGGGACGGCAGATGCCTTGCACCGCGATCGGACAACTCATGACGCACGCAATGAATGGCAGTGGGCAAGTGGCCAAGTTTTCTCGTGCTTCCCTCCGACGAGAGCGCCCCAGAAGACTTGGAATCGGGCGATTTCGCACCTTGGGATCAAGGTCAGGCGCTTTCTCGCTGAAAGGCAAAAAGCCGCGGCCATCTGTCGATGTTGACTAAGATTGTTAGAACGCGCCGCCTTAATTGCAGAGCATCAATCTTAGACTGAACCCCTTCCGGGATTTCAGGCGTGCCGGGATAGACGCGCCGCATGTCGGAGACGGCGGCGTAGCTTGATGCGTCCGAGGCGCTGGGCCTCGTCGGCATATTCCGAAGGCGTTTTGTCGGCGGAGAAGTAAAGATCGCGCTCGATGGTCAAGCCGCCGGGGCCGCATATCTCTTCAAGCTCGCTGATGCGGACGTTACCAAGTTCGGGGCATTCCATGCCTAGATCGCAGAGGCCGAAGGCGATATCTGGGTCCTCCGGATCAAGCTCGGTGAGGAGCCACGTTGCGCCGCCCCATGGACAGAACAGTTTGGCGGCAGGCTTGAAGTCAGTCGTTTTTTCGCGGCCCGCATTGACGCGTCCGTTCGCGAGCAGCGTCTCTCGGATTTCATCGGTCAGTAAATTCATCTTCGCGTCCTTGCTTTCTGGGTGCAGCTGCTGCTGCACCCCTGCCCTTGGCGAAACCCGGGGGTAGCAAGTGCAAGGAGGGTCCGAACGCGTAGCGCCGAGGGTCCGCACGAGGGCCCCGCCCTTGCGGGAGACGTGCGGAGGCGGCGCGAAGCGTTTGGATGCCTTGCGCGCGCGAGGGCCGGTAGCCCTTAGCGCCTCAAATAAAGGAAGCGAGCGGCTGGGCCGCTCTCCTTGTCTCTGCGCAAGCGTGATCGAAGCCGGATGGCCGAGACGCCCTATGCGGCTCGGTTTACGAGAGCACCGGTGCGGCAACGCCGCATGCGCGAAAGACCATCTTTGGTCATGGCTGCTTGTGGCATGAGCGAATCACTTAGCCGGACGCATTGCCATCTCAGCGGCTTGTGCAGGTCCTCGACCTCTTTATATTAAAGCCGCCTTGAAGGGCGTTTCAAAAGCCTTTCAAAGACATCCATGACAAGAATTCCGCGCGTGGTTGACGGCCGTCTGAAAAACGGCGACAAAAAGAAATCCCCCCGCAAGGCAATTCTCGGAATTCTTAATGGAGAATTGCGTCATGCGAGAGCCAAGGCTCGAAATCAGTCTGTGGGGTTTCAGGATTAGTGCGGTCGGCGCGGCTGGCGGTTTGCGCCGCTGTCTTGATCTTTTTGCGGCTCTGGCGGCATGGCGTTTCTAGCCATAGCCAAGGACCAAACAGGTAAAACACCCGAAGGTGCTGCATGCCCAAGAGCGAAAGCACAAGACCGTTGCACTGCGTCGAACTCGTCACGGGGAAGAACCTCACCGGCACGGTTCTGATCTCGGAGAATGAGCTCCGCGCCGATATCTATAGCTACGACGATCACTTCCATATCGAAGGCGAAGAGCCGGTCTTCCTGCAAACCGCGACAAACGAAATCGTCTCGTTGCATTCGAACGTCACGACGATCACCGGAACCTCGTCGCGCAATTTGCCCCCGCAGCGTACGACGCGCCATCAGGAGATCCTCTCGAACGTCGCGGTCGTAGGCCACGATGCCTGGGCGGCCGAAGACGGCGTCAAGCAAGTCTCCTTCAACGTAAAGCACACGAACCAGTTGATGCTGCATGACGGCAAGGTCAAGACGATCGGCCGCACGCGGTTTCCGGAGGAAGATGAGCTGACGATCTTCAACGATACCGCAGAAGGCATGACGGTGCGGGCGTGGTACGGCGCGACCTACGGCATGGAGCTGGAGGGGCCGAAGGAAATCTGGCCGACGTTCGGGATTGAATTCGACAAGCCGCAGAACATCCGGGATTATATCGACTATGTGTCGGACTACGTGAACTTCCTATCGTTCTGCTTCGGCGTGCCGCTCACGCCGTCGTCGATCCGGTTCGACCGGCTTTCCTTCGCAGAGATGATGGAAGCCATCGAAAAGCACGACTATCCCGGCGACCACAAGGTCCATTACATCTGGCCGGAAGCCGAGGTCGACAATCGCGATCTGTGGGTCGGGGGATCGCCGGTACGCTGTTGGGACGATCAGGAACTTGGCGCCTTCCGCGCGTGCCTTGTGGCGTGGATGAACCGGGCATCGGCGTGGCGGCGGCCCAACGCGCTGATGTCGACCGCTTTCGGCTTGAAGAACGTGGTTTCCTCGGAGCGGCTGTTGAACGCGTGCCGATGGTTTGAAGATATCCCGATTGGGAAGGCGCAGCCGGTGCTCTCAGCTTCGGATGTCGATGCGATCGCCGCCGTTGCTGCGGCGAAGGCCCAGAAGCTCGGTCACGACCCTGCAATCGGCGAGCGCGTCGCGGGCGCGATCCGGTGGATCAGGGCGGAAACCGCCGAGCAGCAATTCAAGCGTCTTGTCGGCACCGTCGAAGCCCGCTTCGGCAAAGGCGTCATGCCGAAGGAAGCCGTCGAGCATCTCAAGCGCGCGATCAATTTCCGCGGCAAGAGTGCGCATGGTCACTTCAATCCGGAGAGCGACGCGCAATTCCGCGCCTTCTCGAAATCGACGCGGGCGATGGAATCCCTTTGCTATCTCTTGACCGCCCTTGAGCTACCGATCCCTGAACAGGGTCTTTCGCGCGTTGGGGCAAATCCCGTCCTCCGGGACTATCGCATGGCCTACGATTAAACGATTGCGGTAAGGCATGGCTCGGATCGACCGGGAACTTTCAAGTCGCAACGATGCGCGGGCCGCCCCGCTAACCGACGAGGCGCGTAATAGCTTCCGGCGCGTCGATGAACGCATAGGGATTGAAGAACTGGCGTCGCCACAGGAAATTCCGATCAACTTCACTGAGCCCGGCCTCGTCGCACACTTGCGCCCAGCGTTCCTTGATAGTCTTGATTTGCGCGGTGACGATGAGGGTCGCCTCTCCTTCGTGGAGCAGGAACAAGGGCGCGGCTTTCAGGCAAGGTGCGATCTGGCTGGCGCGCTCCTGCCCCATGATGAGCATGGCCTGCGACGCCTCCCCGCCCGTACGGTTCTGCGGACAGATGTCATAGGCAGGCGTGAGCGTAAGCTCCACCCCGTTCCAGAACGCAGCATGGTTTCGCGCGTGATCATCGGTGTTGCCGGATAGGATATTGAACACGAGCCTGCCGAAAAGCTCCTTCAACGTCTCCTTCGGTGACGTGAAACGATGACGGATCGCGGTGGCAAGCTGCTCGTAGCTTGCGTAGCGGGCCATCATTTCGTCGAGCTCCAGCAGCGTGAGCGCCGACACCATGGCTTTGCGGCGCCAACCTTCCGGGGCTTTTTCACGGTCGAAGCGCTCGATGAGCAGCACGTCCTTTCCGGCAGCACGCTTGAGGGCAACGGGTGCGGCGGTGAGACCGACGAGGGACGCGAGGCGCATGGCGACGAATTCGGCTTTCACCACGCCGAAGAGGTCGTTCTGGGACGAGAACTTCGCCACGAATTTCTTGTTACCGGACGTGATTATGGCTTTTGGCCGCGCGCCGCCGATGGAGCTCCCGTGGAGAAGGGCACGGTCGAGTTCGGCCGTCAGCGGCACGCCTTTTTCAACCAGCGTGGCGGCGTTCAGGAGTTCATCGAGCGACACTTCCGCGCTCTCGCGCGGTACATAGTTCGAGGCCGACGCCTGAAAATCGAGCGCGCCGATACGGTCCGATCCGGACTCCAGGAGATAGGTCAGTTCGTCAAGGTTGCCGGGATCGACATCTTTGCCGCCTGAGCCGAATTTGCGGTTGATGATGATGCGGCGGCCCCACGCGTCGGGTGCCGCGTCGCGAATGCAGTTCGGCATGTTGAGCCCATTTAGGAGCGGAAGGACGCCGCTCTTGAGCGGCAATTCCGGCTCATAAAGCGGGATGGCATTGTTGCGGCGGAGATAGCTCTGCCCATAATTGTAGACGAGTTGCTTGCCACTTGCGGACAGGAGACCCGCGACGACAGGCTGCGTGCTTTCCGGCAGCCAGACCCATACATAGGCTTGGGTATGTTTTTGCTCAGAAGTCATCGTCGGGCTCGGTTCGGTGGCTGCGGATTGCTTTGGGAAGTAAGGCCATCACTTCGCGGGTGGATTCGACGTCGCGCGACATCGTTACCTGGCCCGCATCGAACAGGCGCACGCCGACAATCGCGGCGGCCTCGAACACGGCACCAATGGTGCAGCCGGTATCGCCCGCCTCGATGCGTTGCATGAGGCCGCGCGAGACCCCTGCCCGTTCCGCCAAGGCAGCGACCGTCATATGGCGGTCAATGCGTCCCCGGCGAATGAGCTGCCCCAGCCGGGTCGCGGCATCCGCAGCATAGGGCGAGACAGGGCGGTTGGTCTTGGACACGTCTGATCCATAAATAGGTCATAAGCGACTTTATGATCTATTTATAGGTCAAGGAGAACTGATGTCAAGAGATTGATCTATAAATAGATCATTTAACCCTTTGTGATCTATTTATAGATCATTGAATTTGAAGTTAGCTAGAATTTCCCCGTCGCAATGAGTCCGGCTATCATCGAGCCGGAACTGAGGTTTTCCCATCATGCGCGATGCGAGCGAAATGGCGAACCAAGCAACCTTGCTTAATATGTCGCTGGTGTACCGCCCGGTTGCCATCGAGCGCCGCTGAAGGCTTCCTCGTCATCCACATTCCTGAAATGCGTCAGTGGATTCCGAAGCGCGACGAGGTTCTTCAACTCGGTCACATCCTCATCGTTCAAAATACCCGCGGCCCTGCAACGCCTCAGCGTTTCATCAAACTGAATGCGCGAAGGCAACTCATCCAACAATCCACCGTGCAGGAACGCGGCCAGAAGATTTTCAATGAGACTCTGGCACAGCAAAACGGTCGCCACATAGTTTCCGTGGACGAAAGATGAGCGCGCCTCGATCCAGGCGTTATGCGTGACGTGACCGCCGAACAACATCGTCCGGCGGCCATTCTGCTCACCGAGATCATGCAAGTAACGGAAGCGCTGAACTTTCCCCAAGAGGTCGTCATGAAGATCCTCGAGCAGGAACCTCATGAGGGAAACATCGTCGATACCGGACAGGAAGTCGCCTTGATCGCCGTTGTCCATTCCGAATGCCCCTTGTTCGAACCTTGCGTAACTCTACCGGCTCACGCGTCATCCAAACACAGGCGGAACAGGCAGCTTGTCGGAAGTGTAAAGCGGGCTCGTTCCGTCGTGGGCCTTCAGCCATCGTTCATAGCTGGCGATTTCAGGCTCTCCCAGATTGATGGCGAACTCCTCTCCAACGATGCACACGACCGCGTAGAGGTCGAGGTGGCCGGGCTCAGGCAGCGGCTCGCACAAGATCGTGAATTCATGGAGAACCTGGTAACCGTCGCCGTCCCCGTGCACATCCTCCTCGCCATAAATCCGGCGGAGCGAGAACGGCCATTTCTCCGGGCGATCGCCGATCCGCGCGAGATGCCGGATCGGATCGAGAGCTTCCTTGTCCACAATTTCTTCGTTCCAACCTTCGACGCGGATAATGCGCTCGACAAGAACCTCAAGAGCGACCTTCGCTAGGAAGCGAGACATCAGGCGCTGGTCGATTGCCTCGATGATCGGGATGTAAACGGACCGGGCAGGGCCGGTTTGGATTGCGTCGATAAGAACGTCGCGCTCCCGCTCATTGCGCCCGCCGAAAGTAAGCTTCGGGCCGTCCAGCCATACATCGGCCGACATACGGGCCCCCGGGACAATACTTCGCATCGGGACCTCGACGCCAAGCGGGACGCACTCGCCCAGGTCAACGCCCGTTTGAGCGGCGATGACCCACCTCCTTCGTTCCAGCCCCATTACAGGACCTTCGTCGCTACTACGAGGCAGTCCGCCCCTCTCCGACGCATCGGTACTTTCGGCCTCGCGGCGGGAGCCGCTTGCACCTTTTCCCTTGGGATCGTCGGCAAGGTTCTCACGTTCCGTACCGGAGCCTGATCGAGCTTCGCGCTGCCTATACGCCGGATGCCGCTCGGTCATCCTCCGAGCTTGTCCCGCAGGAAGGGTCACCCCGCGGTTTTGACATCGCCTAATCCGATTTCGACGCTTCAGAAGCAGTTCGCTTGCGCTCGCCTCTCTCGATCCTGGCTGCCGGGATCATCGCCCCGACGTTTCCGCGACGCTAACGACCGTGGCTTTTGACCACAGCCGCTCGCGGTTGGGATCAGCGACCTGATCGCCGAACAAGGGCCCTCCTTCATCTCCAGTACAGTTACGACTCGCCGTGTTGACCGGCGATGCTCGTGACACAAGACCTAATCCGGACCTCGTGACCCATCGCTTCTCAACCGCTATCGGTATGGCAACTCGCGCTGCTCCACGTCTGGGAACTCGTCAAACCGTTCCTCGGAAAGAGTGGAGCTCAAGCAAAGGCCATGACGGCCGCCGTCCATCAGGTCATCAGATTGCACCTCATCGTCGCAAGCCTGTTCTTGGAAAATAAGATACTGCCCTACGTCGGTCGGCAGCACGCGCTTTCGTTCTCCGTCGATTCCAACGAGACGTCAACCTGAAGATGTTCGACGTGTTGGGCAGGTTGGCCTTGGCCGGTCATTGGATGATCTGGCTTGCGCGGTACGGTACCGGGGGAACTGAAGGAGCTGAACGCGCAACAGATCGACGGACTGCGAAAGCACGTCGCCGACGGGTTCAAGTTGATCATCAACAATCCGTCGTTGTTGTTGCCGCTGATCGATCAGCAGGCGATCGACCTGGCCTTATTCCTGACGCTTGCCGGCCAGATGGGCCATATGGACGCCGACATAAGAGGATGGCTGGCCGAGATGGTGCGCCGCCTGAAGACGACCGTCGAGGGTCACGGAAGGTACCCCGCCGCCCTGACCGATTATCCGGACATACTTGCTCATCCGAAGGCGCGCACCGACGAATATCAGCGGCAAGTCACTGCCGGAAGTGTACTGATACCGTTGCTGTTTGCATTCGCCGCCGGCTACGGCGACGCACGCACCGTGACGACCATAGAAGAGCTGATCGCGGGCCCTCTCGCTCATTGCACTCTGCAACTGTGGACGGCCGACAAAAAAAGCGAAAAACATCTATATCTCAATGACGATGGCCACGGCGCCGGATTGAGCGACCTACCCACGACCCGGTCGGGTATGAATATGATCAAGGTTCTCGCCGAAATAGGCGAACATTCGCCTGGCTTCGGCGATCTCTCAGCCGTCAAATTCGGATTCTTCCCGTTGGTTCTAACGGCCTGCCGACACTATCGGCTGCCGGTCCCGCCCCAATTCTGGATTCCGCTCCTGATACCTCGAGCAGCAGACTCTGCCGAAACGGACAAGCGTCAGTCCCAGCCGAGACCTGAGAAGCGTCGCGACGGCTCCGGCAAGAAATGATATCGGCAAACGACACGTTGCAGCCAGAACATACGCCGCCCCAGCGGAAGATCATCCACGTCGACATGGACGCGTTCTACGCGTCGGTCGAGCAGCGAGATAATGCCGAGCTTCGCGGCAAGCCGGTCGCCGTCGGCGGATCCCGAGAGCGTGGGGTCGTCGCGGCCGCGAGCTACGAGGCCCGCAAATTCGGCGTCCGTTCGGCGATGCCGTCCGTCACCGCCAGGCGCCAGTGCCCGGACCTCATCTTCGTGAAGCCGCGGTTCGAGGTCTACAAAGCGGTCTCGCAGCAGATCCGCGAAATCTTCGAAGGGCACACGGCGATCATAGAGCCGCTGTCGCTCGACGAAGCCTACCTCGACGTGACCGAAAACCTGCAGAACATCCCGCTGGCGCGCGACGTGGCGCTCGCGATCCGGGCAAAGATCAAGGAGGTCACGGGCCTCAACGCGTCGGCCGGCATCTCCTACAACAAGTTTCTGGCGAAACTCGCCTCGGACCACCGCAAGCCGAACGGACATTACGTCATCACGCCTGAGATGGGACCTGGATTCGTGGAGGCGCTGCCGGTCGAAAAATTCCACGGCATCGGCCCGGCGACGAGCGCCAAGATGAACGCGCTCGGTCTCCACACCGGTCTCGATATGCGCAAGCAGACGCTCGAATTCATGCAGGCCAACTTCGGTAAGGCCGGCGCCTACTACTATTGGATCTCGCGTGGCGTCGACAACCGCGAGGTCCGTGCGAACCGCATCCGAAAATCCGTCGGCGCCGAGAACACGTTCTCCGCGGACCTCACGGATTTCGATGCGATGGTCGCCGAACTGGAGCCGCTCATCGACAAGGTCTGGCGGCATTGCGCGGAGAAGGGCTCGCGCGGGCGGACCGTCACGCTGAAGGTGAAGTTCAACGACTTCGAGATCATCACCCGAAGCAGGTCGATCCCGACGGCGGTTTCGACCCGCGAAGATCTCGAGCGCCTAGCGGTCGCGCTGTTGCAGAACGAGATCCCGATGCGGAAGCCGGTCCGGCTACTCGGCGTCTCGCTCTCGTCGCTCGACGGGGCGGAACATGAAGTCTCGCAACTCGACCTGCCGATATAAAGCTCCGTTCAGGATGTCGAGCGCTCCGACGCCGGACGCTTCAGCCCCTACGTCCCGCTGGGCGCTTCTCCGACAAGAGTCGCCTAAGAGCCGATGATCGAGCATGGTATTCGTCGTCCGTTTCGCCATCTTCGCGGGGGATTGCGGTTTCCGCACGCGGCGCGACGCCTTTCTTTCCCGCGGCGGAAGCGGCCTCTTCGTCGTCGCGACGGATCTTCGACCAGAACGCTTCCGCGTTGTCGCCCCTTATAGGTATGGTGCCGCCGTTCTCCCTCACGGCTGTTCCGAAGCGCCTGCCACTCGCAGCCTTTAGTCGTGCCCCTTCTTCCGCCGCTTTCTGACGCCCTGCAGGGCGGCGAGCGCTTCGTCATCCAGCGGCTTCTGCTTCTTGCGAGGAGCTTTGCTGAGAGAGGGGCCGTTCTGAGGATGCTTCCGCGGCATGCTGCGCTCTGGATGATCTGCTTGGGCGTCAGTCTGCCACAAGATCGCAGCCGCGTCGTTCAGTTCTTGATACCCGGGAAGGTCTCATGACGGAATCCCTAGTCTGCGACGGAGGCTTGGAACGCAACCCGGCGACAAGGATTTGTCCCGTGGGGAGAAATGGCATGTCGACGATCGAACGGACGAAAACGCGCTAAGTCGATATGGCTGGCCGCAAGTACGGCGATGAATTTCTTCACGTTGTCCGTTGTGGGGTCGATCACGATATCCAGATCATCGACCGCACTTATGTCCCGGCAGCCGTGCGCCGCGACCGCCGCCCCTCCTACGATCAGGAATGCAACGCTTTTGGCGTCGAGCCGTTGCACGAACTCCGCATTCCCGCCGTTGGTGATGATTTCCGGCAGTGACACTTAAAGCTCCACGCCCTTTGATTCCGCGAAGTCGTTAAAGGCCGTGACGGTTTCCTCCGACGACAACGGCGAGAAATATCGAACGTCGTTGCCGTAGCTGATCGGCACTTCGAACAGCTCATGCTGGTACAGATGCCCGATACCCCACTTCGATTCAAGGCGGGTTTCCGACAGCAGCAGGCCGACGTGCTTGAACTTGCCGCCGTCGAAATAGAACGCGAGCAGGCCTGGGGCCCGCGTGGCCTTCTCGGACAGGTAATAGCGGTCGAGCAAGAAGTTCACGAACTCCGCGCCGGCGTAGACATCGTCCGGACACGCGAACGCCAAACGCACATATTCAGGGTGATCGATGATGTCGAGGGCGTGCATGACGCAGTTGAAGCCGTATGTCGCATCCAGATCCAAAGCCGTTATGTTGTGGGAATGATGTTCGCGGAGGTCGCCGATCAGCTTTCGGTGGCTGGATGGGTCGCCGTTTTCCGTGATCTCGTGAAGCTTTTGCCGGAGCATTGGGTGAAATTTCCATGATCCTCAATGCCGAAACTGCTCCGTAGCAGGCGCGTTCGCGCGAAATCTCAGCATCGATAACGCTGGTGAACTCAGATTTACCAGCTTTGCCGTCGGCACGCACCAGGATGATCGCCTAACGGTCGCTTCGCTTGCGTCTCTTCGTCGTCTTCTTGGCATTCGGATCCGATACGTCGAATACGATGACATTGGTGCGGGCGGCTAGGTCGGAAGTTAGGCCCGCGGTCAGCATGGCTTCCATCTCCGCGGCAGAACCCGGCTTACGTTGACCATTCGGTCGAGCAGGCGTCGGTTCGACGTCGTTACCGAACCAGAACACGAGATAGATCCCCAAGCCGTCAGCCCCGGGATCGGATGCGTAACCCTGCAACTGGGTTTCGGGGGCAGTCCAAACGTCCGGATGGAAATGGCGCTTCACCTCGATCGGGAGATTGCGGCCGGCTCCGGAAAAAACGAGCACGTCGGTCCGGGTCCCCTCGCCCCGGCGGGCTTCCGGGGCGACGCCGGCGATCCGGTACTTGTCCAACCTGTCCCGAAGGCGGTCGAGAAGGTTGTCGCGACATTCGTTCTCGATCAACGGCGTCGTAACCTTGCCGTTCGCACTGTTCCAGTAACGTTTCCAAGGCGTCGTATCCGTGCTTCGCAGCTCGGAACGCAACCGATGAAGTTCGGACGCGACGATCGCGCGGAGGTCGCTTGCGTTCACCGGAGGGCCACCGTCGATGGCCGCGCGCACAGCGGACGCAGACGGATGCTTGAAATTGCCATCCCTCATGATCCTGAGCTGCTGCACCTGTGCGTGTCTCAATTCGCTCTCCCAGGCTTCGAGGGCGGGGTCGGCCAGGAGACGCGCCAACGCGGCGGCGGCCTCGGAGCGAGGATCGGCGGCGATGAGCTTGATGGAGTTCCTGACGGTTTCGCTCTTCCGACGGACATCCATCACTCGCCTCCGGACCCGATCGCGCTCCGGACGAGCGCGGCGCCCGAGAAGGCTTACCATAAGGGCACGCGTAGGCAGGCGATCGACGCCAGGCAAGGCGGCGATCGATCCGATGAAATCGTTCTTCGCCTGATCGGCGACGATCGAAGACACGTCGATCGTGTCCGCAGCCGCGCCCGCCGAGTGCGTGGCGGGATCGAGCACGTAAACAACGAGTAGCCAGAGTTCGCGACAGGCCCCATCGACTTTCGGGTCGTTCAACGCGACGCTCGCAAGATCGGCCAATCTCCTCTTGTCGAGGGCCCTCGGGGTCACTTTGAGGGCCGACCGGAGAGCTTCGACGTTCATGTCGGGTCTTATTCGCAGGATTTCGTACAAGGCAAGTTCGAAGGCGGGCGACCTACGCTCGGAATCGAATTTCCACAGCGAAGGCAGCGTCGTGGATCCCGCATCCAAGGCGGCGTTCCAGTAAAGGAGAAGCCGCTCCGCTCCCACTTTCGGATCGGCGTCTAGCCTTTCGATAGCCCAGCGGTCGAGCATGTCGCTTCTACGGTTGTCGTTTGCCGTCCAACTCGACTTCAGAACGGCCAAGGCGACATCGAGCGGAAAGTCCCGCGGCGCAGAAGATGAATCGGCGTCGATCAGACGCCGATAGATGCCGGCGACCGCAGCATTTTCGATACGATTCGTCTTGCTCCGTGCTTCCAAGTCGCCGAGCCGCTTGGCGTCGATATCTCCGAGTCCGTTCAGCGCGACGGCATCCCAACCTCGTACGATAGCATCGGCTATCGCGGCATCGGATTTCGCGGCCACGTGCCCGACATCCGCAGGCGCTTCGCGGACGAAGTAGTGCTCCGCGCCCCATCCGAGCGCAGCCGTTTCCCGGCCGACCTCCAAATCGGCGATCAAAGGCGCCAGATAGGCGACGTCATCCAGTCTTCGACGCTCCTCCTCCTGCCGCCCGCGCGCCGCTCTAGCGGCATCTTCCAGTTGCCACGTTTCGATCTTGCGGCAGGTAAGTCTTTCAAGGAGCGGCTCGTCTTCGGAACGCATGACCCGATCGTAGGCCTGCCAGTAAGCGTCCGGATACGCCCCGTTGTTGACGATCTCCACGACGACGGCAAGAAGCGGGGCCTTTTCGGCGGTCGTGGTCTCGTCGATCCGTCGCAGCAGATCATCGACGACCGCGCACGACGGCATCCGATCCGCGACCGTCCTGAACTTGTTGGTAGGAACCCAGGGTCCGTCGGACTCCTCCGCGCGAGCGAGGATTTCGTTGAAAATCTCCACCTCGCGCGCAGCGCATTCCTCCAGCCATCTTTTGAATGCCTTCGCCGCCTGCGTCTTGAGACGCGACAACCCACCCCTTCGCGTGTTCGCAATCCACCGCCATACGGATGATGAAGTCGGCGCCGGAACCGTTCCGATCGCTGCCGCAAGTGCATAGTCCAACGTATGGCCTACCTCGGTGCGGTGATCGCGTTGATTGTCGTGGTCCGGCCGTTCCGGCATCCACTCCGCCAGCGGGATCTCGAAAAGCTCGGGCATCGGATCGGTCTCGATCCGATCCTGCAGGGCCCGCAAGCGCCCAAGCATGTTGTCCGGTGGGCAGGTGCAGTAGTCGGCCAGCACCGAGCGCACGTCCACAACGGTCAATCCGCCCTTCGCGAATCCACCCGCGAGCTGAGACCGTACGGCCTCCCGGGCGGACGATGCCGGTTCATCCGCGAGCGCGTCGAAAAGCTCTCGGCAGAGTCTGCCTGGATCTTCGCATCCGTTCGACAGAGCCTCCAGAGCTCTGAGCCGGTACGTCTCCTGGCTTTCCGGATCGAGAACGATGGATCGCAGGAGCGGCGCGAGCGAGCGTACGGGCGGCCCGACCGTCAAAGCTTCGAAGACCCTATAGCGTCGGTGCGTATCGTCCGATGCGTCCTTCAGGACCGCAGCGAAGTCTGCCGCCAAGTCTTCTCCGGCTAGTCCGCCCACCGCGGTCACCCCGATGTCGGAACCGCGGAAATAGGGATCCGACGTGCCGAGCTTCTCCAGGATGGCGCGTCGGCCCGCCGTGTCGAAAATAGCGGCATCGCCGTAGTTCAAGACCGATACCGCGTCCTTCCGTATCAACCGGACGGCGTCGGCGTGCACGCCGTCGCGAGCCAGATGGGCGGCGAACCACGCGTACACCCCCCGCAGCTCGGTGGGTGCAGTGCCGTCTTCGGCGGTGATCAACGCGAGGGCGCGCGAGAGCGGTCGAGCCGCACGCGTACGCGTACCGCGAACGGCTGCGGACAACGCCTTCGCGGCCAGAAACTCGGCGACCGTTTTGTGCATGGGTTCGAACGATTCGCCCTCGCCGCGGAAAAGCGCCGTATCCAGGACATCGTCGACGAGACCTCTGTCCATACCGAGTTCGTGCCAAGTCAAGAAGGCCCGGGCATCACCCAGCGCGGGGGGTTCGCGATTGGACCGCCATACCGCGCGGGCGCCGGCAACGAGCAGCACGAGGCATGTTTCGGCCGCAGCCTCCAGGATGGTATCCGGGTCGTGCCTTTCGGTGACGACGCGGACGTCGCTATGCTCGTACGACAACTTGCGGACGGCGGAAGCGAACAGCTCGAACCTGTTCGCCGGCCATGCGCCCCCGTCCGCCACGGCCTTGCGCAACAGCTTCAATCCGAGCGGGTTCTCCAGAAAAGCCGTGGCGCCGAAGGATTCGGCGCTTCTCACGAACTCTTCCGGGTCCGTCTCGCCCCACGACCGAAGTATCGCGACGGCCTCGCCGGTGTCGAGCGGCAGCAATTGAGCCACCGTGATCGGCTGTCCAGAAGTCGTCTTGCGGATCGGAGCGACATCGGCCGATTTCCTCCAGTCCTCGGAACGGCAGGTAAGACGCCAACGCGGCGGGCGATGCTTCAGGATCGCGTGTGCGAACGCATGTGCCTTGTCTTCCGCGCCGCCGTCCGTGCGGTATTCGTCCAAGGCATCGAGATACAGCGGCGTACCCTGCTGGATCTCCGCGCCGGTCATCAGTTCGCGCACCGTCACTACAGCGAGGTTCTCGCGCGTCGCTTCCGCCGCCAGCACGGTGGATTTTCCCATGCCCGGTTCTCCCAGCAGAACCACGAACGGGCGGTCGCGCAGATCGCTGACGTGCGTGACGCTTCCATCGTCCCGTTCCCCGTCGTCGAGCACGCGGATTCGACGATCGATATCCATTCCCGACTACTCCCGTGCCTCTCCCTATCCGGGTCCCGAATCACGTATTTTGAGCGCTCGTCCCGAAATCGCCGAAGTCGCCATCGCGGCAGAGGCACGGCTGGGCCACTTGAAAACGAAGCGAAAAGTAAAGCGCCTCGCGCGCTACGCGGAAACAAGCTTCGCGAGCCTATGCGCTCTCGGGGGCGCATTGTGCCACGAGTCGCAGGAGGACGAAAACGGTTGGGACTATCTCGTCGAGTTGCCGGAAGTCGAGCGTTCCGGACCCGCCGACACGGCCCCGCCGGGGAAACAGGCGTTCGTCCAGGTAAAATCGACCCGAAATCCCCGACTGTCATGTTCGATCAAGCTTTCCAACGCCTTGAAGGCCGCGAGGTCTCCGGATCCCTGGTTCGTGATTCTGATGGTCGACGGCGCTCCAAGGCCCAAGACCTATGCCATCCATATATGGGCCAGGCAGATGGACGAGTGGCTCAGAGCCGGACGTCAAGCCTCGGTCGATGATGTCCCCGTTCACAGGCGCCGCGTTACCCTTCGGTTCAGCGAAGCCGACCTTCATTCCGGCGACCTCGTCGAATGGATGCAAAAGACGATCGCCGCAGCCGCACCGGATTATGCGCTCGCCAAAAAGGCGATCTACGAGACGGTCGGCTACGAAGACGGTTACGGTGGCGGAGAAATGTCGTTCAGCGCCGACGATGCCGAGCAGTTGTTCGACGAATTGCTCGGGCTCGGCACCGGCCTTCCGGTAAACAAGTTTACGTTCACGCCATCGCGCTTCGGCATCTCCGATAAGGCGCCCCTGGTCGATCTCAGTGCAGGCACCGTGCTGATAACTCCGCATGCGGCAGGCGAGTGCGAACTCAGAATCCGCGGTCCGAAGTCGACCCGGCCGATAAGCGTATCGGGCAAGGTATTCGGCTTGTGTATGCGTTGGCTTCCGAAGGAACAGCAGCGGGTCCGCGTGTCAGCCCCGGGGTTCGAAATAGTCTGGTCGATCGAAGGACAAAGCAAATTCACGGCGAGGCTCGATTCCGAAACCCGCGTCCCCCTCGATGACGTTCTCAATTTCTCGACCATGATGGCCTGGCTCGGTACGGGCGCCATCGACGTCCAGGTATGGGTACGAAACCGCCGCTTCCTGGGCGGCGTGCTGGAAGCCGACGATGTCCGCAGAGGCGCGGATTGGGACAAGGTCCGGGAGGTCGTCGCAACGCTTCGCGGCCTTCAGCCGAATTCCGATTCGACATTGACGGTCAGCGTGGCAGACATCGGTCGTGCGGTCCCTCAGCTTTATCGGATGCACCAGTTCACATGTCCGAGCGAGATGTCGCTGGAGTTCGAACCTTTTCCGGACCACCCCTACGACTTCGAGAAAGTGTTATACTATACGACGGCCGACGCGGGTGAACTCACGGCTTACGCCTTGGTCGAACGCGAGGTTCTACATTGGGGAGAAGCCCCCAAGGGACGCAAGAGAGTCGAATTCGGTGGCCCGGTCGTCCGGGAGAGTTGGCTCGTCGCCAATGCCGACGAAGCACAAAGAAAATTGGCTGAAGGCGACTACCGGTATCATCTCGCGCAGATGCAAAAAACGGCTAAAGTACTCGGGATGAACGACATCGCCGGATTCGTGCGGAGCTCTTCCAAGTCGCATGCCGATCAATCTTAGTGGTTTGTTCGCCGGCAGACTGCAATCCATGACGCATATGCAGTTGGACGGCGTTGCGTCATGGTTGGATGGGTTCGTTGTGCCCGGCGGCGAAGGTCTCTCCAAGCGCCAGCGGGTGGACCTCGCGCTAGAAGGTCTGGACGAAACACGGCTCGCCGAATTGGCCTTAAAGCTCGCGTCGCAGAACGAGGACGTCGAGCTCGACGAGGCCGCACGCAGGGTACTGGAAGCCAGCGATCCCCCCCTCACACGCATAACCCGAAGGGACGTCGCGCGCGTTTTCGGGGACGATCTTGCGGGCGAGCTGGATCTTCTCGGTCTCGTGGGCAAATACTTCGTTCTGTCCTCCCCCTTGGAAATGTTCATTCCGAGCTCGGGTCGAAGCCTTCGCGACCAGATCGAGCGACACATGGTCCGCAATCCCGGCGACTGGTCGGTCGAGTACCTGTTCGAGCAGATCGGCGCGTTCGATTGCTCGCGCGCCCGATTTTCCGCTCTCATCGTCGATGCCGTGCACCCACCGGCACGGTCCGGCGAAGATCAGCAGAAAATCGTGGCCGAGCTCAACAAGGTCCTGACGCAAGACGGATATCATCTTGTGCAGGAACGAGAGGAATCCGGCCATCCGATCTTCGGATTCCAGCAGGTTGTCCGGGGAGTCGCTGGTCGTCCGAAGAATCTCATTTTCGCTTCGCGAGGGCCGAAGCCCGAGATCGGATTCGCGGACGCCATCAACAATGAAATCGTCATCCTTTCCGGCGAAGAAAACTGCCTCGTATACGACCGCCCGATCGGAACGACCGGCCTGCTCTGGTCCGAACTCGTCGCCTGGTGGTCCGATCTCGTGCCCGGAAGTACTGCGGCCGAGCTCGGAGCCCGCCTTCAGGAATCTCTCGCTTCGAAGGCCGAGGAGGCGCTGTTCAAGACCTACTTCAGAACCTATCGGAACGCATTGGGGGACAATCTTCCGGCCCTCCTGCCGCAAGTCTATTTGCACTACGATCCAGCCACGTCGAAAAGCCTGCGCCATCGATTGCTGCTTCCGCGCCAACGCATGGACTTTCTCCTGCTACTCCCGAAGCGTCAGCGCATCGTCCTGGAGGTCGATGGCAAGCACCACTTCTCGCACGACGACACCCCGTCCTTGAGGGTGTATGCCGATATGGTGTCCGCCGACCGCGAACTGCGTTTGGCGGGCTACGAGGTCTACCGCTTCGGCGCGAACGAATTGCTGGGCATCGGGGCGGAAGAGAAAATCACCGACTTCTTCGAGAAGCTTTTTCGCCTGCATCGGGTCGGCTCGAAGAGTTAGCAATTGTACGATTGACGCTTGCTGCGATGACCAGGCGGCAATGGCACAGGGGTACCCATGTCCGATGTCGCGAGGTCTTCCGGACCCAAGGGTCACCAATACGTTCCGACGATGTATTTGCGGGGCTTTACCGGCGCAAAGGGACAACTGCTGGCAATCGACCGACCGCAGAACAAATGGTTCCGCACATCGCCCGACAACGTCGCCAAGAAGAAGAATTTCAACCGCATCGACGTGCCGGAGATGGATCCCAACGCGATCGAGAAGGCGTTTTCCGAATTCGAGGGCGAAGTCGCTCCCGCCCTCGAACGCATCAAGGCGGCGAAATCGCTTTCGGTCGAAGCCGACAGGTCTCTGCTCGTGAATTTCATGGCCGCCCTAGCGCTCCGCAATCCGCGCAGACGGGAAGATCTGGGCAAGATCATCAGCTTTCAGAAGCGTAATTTCGTAAAGGGACTACAGGGCAAGGAGAGAGAAGAAGTCATCGCCGACTTCGCGAAGGCTTCAGGACTCGAGCGAGACGAGACCGCCGCATCGCTGGGCCGCATGATCGACGAGGCGAAGGACGAAGATTTCGCGGCGACCAAGGAAGAGATCATGATGGTGGAAATCGACCAACACGATCCGCTCGCGGAAAAGCTCTGGCATCGGAAATGGCAGATGCTCGTCGCGTCCGACGACAGCGGAGGGTTCGTGACGATCGACGATCCGGTCTGTCTCCGCTGGAGCGACGGCCTACCCCATGGCGGCATGTCGCCCGGGTTCGCGGTTCTCGGTACCGAGGTGATCTTTCCGATTTCGACGAACATCGCGCTCAGGGGAACGTTCGAGGGCGAAGAGAACGTGATCGATGCCGACGCGTCGTTGGTCGCGGAGGTGAACAGCCTCATCATCAGCAATGCCGAAAACCAGATCTACGCGCACGATCACGTCTTCAAATTCAAGCGACGACGGTCGGACGAGTTGGGTAGCGGTGCTACGCTCCTTGAGGACCCCGACTTCATCGCGGCCGGCAAACCGCGTCCGGAGGGGGTTGTCGTGGGCTTTCCGGCCGGAGACCGCCCTCAGGGTTAGGCGGCTTCGGATCGCCCACTCTGGATGACTGCGAAGCGAGCACGGCGATCGGTGACCGCATCGACGGAAGGAGCCGTCACGGCGATCCCCACCCGCACGTCGCGGCGCTGAGAAAGCTCGGCCGCGTCGTCTACCTCGAGAAATCCAACGTATGGGCGATACCGCGCTACGCCGACGTAAAAGCCGTCATTGAAAGCCATGCCTCGTTCATCAGCGCCGGCGGAACCGGTCTGCACAATAACATCAAGGGGCCGCCTCGCCGGGTCCCGAGCCTGCTCCTCGAAGCCGATGCGTTTGGACCATCCGTCGATCGGGTCTTCCGCACGGCGGCCGAGGACGTCGGATTCGCCGGTGCCACCATCCCGAAGCACGAGAAGGTCTTCGTGCTCACCGGCTCCGCGAACCGGGATCCGGATCAATGGACGGATCCCGACCGCTACGACATCCGACGCGTCGCCGTCGGCCACATGGGCTTCGGAAGCGGAATCCACGTCGGCGCCGGGATGATGGTCGTGCGTCTCGAAGCGGAAGCGATCCTGCGAGCGCTGGCGCGACGCGTCGACAGGCTCGAACTCGCGAGCCCACCGACGTTTCGCTCCCGCGCGGCACTGCGCCGGGCATTTGCCACGCAGCCGATCAAAGTCACGAGGAAGTAGACCGCCGCTCCACGGGCCGTCCGGTGATACGGACAATGTCATCCGCCAGGTCGCGGATGCACGTACCCCACCTTTTCCCGCGACGACGCACAAGAAAACGGTAGCAAAAATTGCAGTCTTTCGCCTACACTCGATAAGATTGCGATAGCGAAGCTACTAAGCCGGCGTCCCTCGGCGGGTTTGCGTATGGGTTTTAATATATGAGTTTGCCCCTTCCTCCACAGCATGTGGAGCAACTAGCCAATCTGCTCGCTAATGGACAATTGGTTTTGTTCATCGGCGCCGGGATCTCAAGACAGGCAGCGCCAAACGACGGCGGCGACGATCGAATGCCCCTTTGGTATGACCTCGCCAAGGCGGTCGCGCAAACCTGTGGAGAGGACCTGAAGAACTACAACGACCTGATTCTGGATCTATTCGACGCAATCCAGACGAACCAAGGTCGACCCGCCTTGGAAGAGGCTGTTCGTAAGGCGATACCGGAATCGGACTTCCAGCCTTCGAGGGCCCACTACGAACTCGCCGTACTCCCTTGGCACATGGTCGCGACTACGAACTACGACAATCTTCTCGCACGAGCGCTGCACGAAGATCACCCCATCGATAGCGAACAGAAGTACGAATGGTTATCTCGCGAAGCAGATAGGATTCCGAAGCTCGTCAACATCCATGGCACCTTGACGAACCTGCACACCTTGTCCGGTCTCGACTACAACGACTGGGACGAGAAAAATCCTAGGGCCTACCAATTCCTGGAGCAGGTATTGCTCAACAAAACCGTCTTGTTCGCCGGATATTCCTTTTCCGATCCGCATCTCAAGATGGGACTTCTCCCGTGGATCGAGAAGGTGACCAAAGGGCGGGGCAAGCGCCATTTCGCCTGGATGTGGCGGCCGACTCCAGAGCAGGTGCGCCTATTCGATAAGCGCAATCAGATTGACGTCATTCCGATCGAGGCGGACGGCGATTGGGCGGCGGCGTTCCAACAATTGAAAGAACAAACGAAACCTGTGAAGATCCGTATCAAAAGGAAACGCTCCAGAGATCCGGCGGGAGACAAGGCGGACGATCGCCACGAGCTTTCCGTCGTAAACGGCTACAAGCTGTTCTTTCACCGGACGATGAAGCAGGAGACGATCAGCAAGCTCAGCGCGAAAACCGGTATCCCGCAGTCAGCGCTGAAGAAGCTCGAAAGGGTCCGGACCCGCGACGCGACCGGCCCCGGCTGTTTCCAGAAGGCCCCGCGCGAACACCTCGCGAAGATCGAGCACAGCTTGGGCTGCATTGGCGACTTGGAGTACGGCAAGAACGACTTCATCGCGGCCTACATGATGTTCTACGACGTGAACTATCGCGCTAATCCTAACAGCAGGAATTCGACGAAGACCTTGGACTTCGCTCCGGACACAAAGGCCGTCGTCTTCGATTTCGGAGGCACGCTAACGAAGACTTCATCGATACTGAGCACGTGGGAGAAGATGTGGACTTCAGTCGGCTACAGCACGATCGAAGCCGGCGACTACCATCGGCAATTTCTCGCAAAGAAGCTCCAACATCAGGACTGGTGCGACATCACAGCTCAGAAATTGCGCGATCGCCAGTTTTCTCGGCAGCACATGAAGGAGATCATTGACAACATCGAGCCAATCGACGGCCTCCACGACGCGCTTACGGAACTGCACAGGCAAGGGACCTCCCTCTACATCGTATCCGGCTCAGTGAAGGAAATCATCCTCGCGAAACTCGGCAAGGCGCACGAACTGTTTGCGGAGATCAAGGCCAACGAATTCGTCTACGACGACGACGACGTCTTGAAATCGATCAAAGGGCACCCGTTCGATTTCGAGGGTAAGGCAAAATTCGTCCAGAGGGTCATTGAGAGCGAGGGCTGCCTCCCCTTCGAGGTGCTTTTCGTCGGCAACTCCCTCAATGACGCGAGGGCCTATCTGTCGGGTGCCAGGACGTTGTGCGTGAATCCTATGCACGTCGACTTCTCGAACACCATCGTCTGGACGGATTACATCCAGGAAATGCGCAATCTCGGGGAGATTCTCAGCAGGGCCAAGCGGGTCAAAGCTTCCGATCCGACTTAGATATTCGGATCGACTTCGGCTTCAAAATTCCAGAGCTTCGTGTGGCAGACGCCCCGAGTGGAGATCGTGTAATTTAGGGTGTGGTCGGTGAACCCCTTTCCGTTCAAAACGAGAGCACAAAGCCCGCAGATTGTCCGCTCGACGTGAAGCCCTCAATCGCTTTTTGCCGGTGCCGGCGAGCGCGGCGCTTCCACCTGCCAGCGACATATCATGCATCAGGATCGCGGCGATCATTCAGCATCGGCATGCCGACCGGATCTGCTTTGAATCCGTCCTTTTCTGCATGCCATTTCGGCCGGGTTCGAATTCGTCGAGAGCGCTCGGCTTGACGCCCGTCAGGCGGCTTCTTACGCCCGGACGACCGCGTCGCCGCCGGACGATCGGCGAGCCCATAGAGCCTTGAGATCGGGGACAACTCCTGCCGCAGATCGACTTCTCGATCGTTAACGTGGCGCTCCGATTGATCTCGCGCTCGCTCGGCGCAAGCGAAACACAGCTCGAGCTTATCGTCGCCGTCTACGGCGTGGCCTTCGAGATCTGCCTCCCTGCCGTCGACCATCGCGTTCTTGAGACGCTTGTTGGCGAAAGTGCCGCGGACCATCACGTGATGATTGCCACGGCGGGTAGAACAGGTGCCGAGGAATAGAACAAAATTCTATTAGATAGAACAAACTGAGTCAAGCTTGCGAGACCTTCGATGCGGCGACGGATCAATCCCGCGACACAGCCGTCGCCGTTACGTGAACATTTTTTGGAAGAATCTGAGTCGAAAACTGGCAGATGCTCCCAGACGACATGCTAAGACTCGTAATCATGTGATTTATCACAATGTGATCCATCACACCTTCTAGCGAAGCCCGCGAGACATTTGGAGACGGCAGATCACGGACTATCGTCGGAAGTCTGGCGTGGCGTTCGCAGCCGGCGCGGTTGTGCGAACTTGCGAACGCGAACGGGCATTGCCGCCTGTGCTTCGAAGCGGCGACGGCGCGCTCGCCTTTGCAGGTGCATCACGCCACGTATCGGCACCTGGGTCGCGAGATGTACGGCGATCTCGTCGCATTGTGCGCAGCCTGCCACCGCGACGTCGAAGACTTCCTGCGTCGGCGTCGGTTCGCCGACCGCCGCCCGATACGAGCCGATGTCGTATGTGTGCGCGACTTGCGCCGATCGCTCACAGACCCTACCGCTGAGGAGATCCCACGATGGAATGCGAAAGCATCAGGCTGAGGCTGGTCGGTACCAAACGTTTGGTCATGCACTGCGGACGGCTCGCCGATCCTTTGGATCCGGCGACCAGGGCGCTGGCGCGCCTGACCGGCAAGGGCTCGAAGACCGACGCAGATCACGAGGAGATCGCAAGGGTCGAATGGAATGGGGGCCTTTGGCTTTCCGGCAACCTTCCCTGCATTCCCCGGGAGGCGCTGATGTCGTGCTTCGTCGGCGGCGCCCGCAAACGAAAGCGTCGCGGCGACGAGGCCAAGGCCGGCCTGGTCGTCGAGGAGCACCCTCTGTTGGAATACGCCGGTCCGCGCAATCTCGACGACTGTGGGCAAATCCTTCGTTCCGATTACGCACCGGCGTCAGGGTCAAGGGCTCGCGCACCATGCGCACGCGCGCGGTCTTCCCCGACTGGTCCGCGGAGTTCACGGCGAAATTCCTTCCCTCCTTGCTCGACCGCTCGGAGGTGATCGAGACCTTCGAGGTCGCCGGGTTCGTCAGAGGCATCGGCGACTGGCGGCCGATCAACGGAACGTTCAGCGTCGAGGCGATCGGATAGCGGTTCGCGGTGGGGCGTGCTCCGGCACGGCCCGGCGTGGCGAGGAGGGAGACGCGGGATTGCCGCGTCTCCCCGACCCGAAGAAACGAATGACGATGTGCGGAGTCGAACCTATACATGTCACGATGAACGGTCCGATCGCGCGAGGATGAATGGCCGACGACAGAAAACTCTGCCCACGCTGTGTTCAGGAAGGACCGCTGCAGGAGTGGATCGATACGATCGGCGTCGAGAGCAATTGCGACTTCGACGACGATCATACCTCCGTGCCGTGCGTGACCGTAGATGAATTCGCGGAGGAAGCAGATCGCTGGTTTCAGTCCAATTATCAGCCGGGCGCGGAAACCTTCGAGGTCGACGACCGCGACAAGGTCTACTACGGGACGGAGGGGCAGCCCTACGAAGAGATATTTTCGGAAGAACTCGGAGCTTCCGACGACGTCGTCGAAGCCGTGATCGCCGCTCTGCCCGACGTTTCGGATCACGATATCTCTCAGGGAGCAGAGCCGTACTACACGGATGCCCACAATTTCGAGCCGATCGCGGCGGCCGACGCCCGAGAGAAGGCCGACCAAGACGATTATTGGTTCGATCGCAGATACTCCCTCCAGTGGAACGAGTTCAGCAGACAGGTCCAATTCACCTCGCGCTTCTTCGGCATCAAGGACAAACTTGACGACCTTTTCGGCAAACCGGAAGAGTACGGCGAAGGGCCGGTGAGGCCACTCTACGATCTACCGCCAGGCCAAGTAATCTATCGTGCCCGCCTGATGAACGGCGGTCTGACCAAGGATGCCGTCGACGCGGACGGCGCCAGCAAGCTAGGGCCGCCACCTTTCGACCGGACGTCCGCGGGGAGGATGAACGTCGAATTCATTCCCGTGCTCTACGCAGCCTTCTCGAGTGCTACCGCGATAGCCGAATTGAGGCCAAGCATCGGTGACTCGGTCGCCATCGGACGTTTCGCGACCCGCATGCCTCTCAAGGTCTTCGACTTCACGGTGTTCGATCGGCGCGCCGCCGACCGGAAGCTGTTCGAGCATAGCCGGTACGAATTCATCGACCAGATGCAGGACGAGATCAGCCGGCCCGTACGACCGCACGAACGCCAGCGCGAGTACATCTCGACCCAAATCGTCGCGGAATATCTCAAGTCGTCTTTCGGCTGCGATGCGGTCATCTTCAGATCCTCGATGCAACGCGACGAGACCCAGGACAGCCGCAATATCGTCATCCTGAACCGGAAAACGTTCGTCGGGACCGAGGATCCCAGCGTCGTCAGCTATCTCGACTGGTCGATGCGCGAGGTGACGGACGTCCGATATACGACCGTCGGCGACGAAGATCTGCAGTTCTGATCGGCGGTCTCACTCCGCGACAGGCAGAAGCTTCGCCAACGCCGCGAGCACGTTGGTCTGCGTGACGATGCCAATCACCTCGTTGAGGTCGTCGTCGACGACGACGGCATGGGTCTTCCCGTCCGTGAGCGCCGGGGTCAGAGCCACGATCGAAGTCCCCGCGCCGCACGTGATGGCCGGCGACATTCGCGACCCGACGCTCGCACCGCCGCCTGCCAGTTCCCGCAGACTGACCGTACCGACGATCCGATCGTGACGCGGGTCCGTAACCGGCAGGGTCCGGACGTCATGGCTCAAAAGCAGCGAGCGGGCACGATCTGTACTCTCGTGAGAGCGGGATCGTGACGACGTCACGGGACATGACGTCCGCGCACGTCACCTGTCCGTGGGTGCGCGTCAAAGCCTTGAGTTCGATCTCCCTCAGCAGCAATTCCAGGTCCGAGCGGCTGATGTCGAAGGACCCGTTGAAGGATTTCAAGGCGTCGTCGATATCCTGTGCCTGAAAGCCAATGCGGACACTCGGTTTCACGTCGGAAGTCCCGCGCGGGTGCGTCACCGCATCGGTCACGTGGGGATATCTTCTTCCGGACAAGCGATGAAAGACCCTCCCGATCGCCAAGAGGATGAGGCCGTTCAGCGCGACGGGTGCAAAGGGAAAGATAAAGCCCGCATTCGTCACCGCCGGTCCGCCGATGATCGTCGTCAATACAGCCGCACGGAGATCGTGTTGCCGCCCACGATCGCCCACGGCTGAGCCATCGGACTGGTTGGCACCGCGAAAAGCAGTACCGCCGACGCTCCCAACGGGGCAACGATCAACGGTAGATGGGACTCGGGACCCAAGACGAGCTTGCTGGTCAGTGCCGTGGATGCGATCGCCAAGAGTGCTCCCAGGCAGCCGATCAATCGCTCCCGCAGCGTGGCTCCAGCGAGGATCGGCTCGAAGTAGCGCTTGACGCCTCTTCTTTTGGGGATCTTTCTTTCAAGCGACTTCATTTCGAATCCGGACCTAACGTGATGCAGCGTCGGTATATCCGGCAGATCGGAAAGTTGAATTCCAAAAAACAAGACAGCCCCAGATCGATCGTCCTGCCGTCACGTTAACCGCGAACTCCCGGCAATCGCATCCCACGACGTATTTGGCGGTCAGCGCGACGGGAACGGATCGCGATAGCAATCGACCATGATCTCGGCAGAGAAGTCGAAGAGGTGTCGCGTTCAGCTAGGCTCCGGCGCCGACCCTGTTCGCAATGCAAATGATCGCGACGCGTTCGGGAAGTGGTCCACAGCCTGGGCTTGATCGCTAGCCGCGACTCGCCGTATCTGGGTCAGCCTAACATCAACCAACCGATCCATTCATCAAATGAAGACCAACAGGATGCCGACGGACGGTTTCGCGCTGCTCGTCGACGGACTCGTGAAGACCGAATTCGAAATCCGCGAAGGCGCGCAGCGGGGTGCTTCGGATTTGAAGCAGCGCTTCCCCTCCCTGAAGATCGGTATTTATGACGCCGTCGCAAAGCGGGCCGAGCCGGTCGAAGCCTAACGGCTTTCCGGACTCATCGGCGTCCAGATCGGATGATCCACGAGCGATCGACGAATCTGGATCCCTTCCAAGTAGCGACCGCGACGGCACGACGAGCCGAATCGCAATGCGGCAGATCGCTGGGAGATCGGGAAGCAGGAATCAACCCTCGATCCTCTCGGCGAGTTCGCAGACCCAAGGTGACGGGTGATGCTCCTGAAACACCAAACTCAGCGACTTCCTCGGACGCGTGACGCCGACGTAGAAACTACGGCGCGCCTCGCGGAGACTATGTGCGGATTTCTTGTCCTTGTAGCTCGGTAGATCCGCAGCGTTGACGCCGAACATGACGACCGCGTCGAACTCCCGGCCTTTTGCGCTGTGCAACGTCGTCAAGGTGACGCGGCCCGATCCCTCGATACGACCGGCGAAACGATCGAGGGACATATCGAGATCGTCCGCAGGATCGGTGTTCGAAATCATCTCCGAGCACACATCCCAATCCGACTCCGAATTGCGAGATATGTCACGCCACGGCGCGATGAGTTCGTCATCGCACCGCTGAAGCCAGACGTGCGTGCTCTCGGTCGAGCCGATTGATGAGTTCAAAAACCCGATGAGCCGATCAGAGAGATCTTGCATTTCTTGCTCGCTCGCATCTCCACCGTAGACGAACGCGCCAGCGCGAGCGAGCAACCGGCTGTAGCGCGGCTCGGCCGACCGCCAGCCGCCGGTCGCCCATTTCGCACAGTCTTCGATGAAGCAGGCGAGCCGCGAACTCCGACGAACCAGCCCCTTCGGGTCCGCCCGAACGAACGGTATATCAGCTTGTCTCAGCGCATCCGCGACCTTGTCGCCGAGCCAAGAGGCCCGATACAGAACCGCGATCTCGCCCAGCGAGATTCCTGTCTCGATGATGTCCGGGATAATGCTCGTGGCGATCTCTTCTGCCTGCTCGTCGAGCCCGTGCGGAACCTCGTAGAACGAGATCTCACCGTCCGGCGCCCCCTCGATCTCCTGATAATCGCGGTCCTCCCCGAGCGCGCCCATGGACGCCCGAATGATCCGTTTGCCCGATCGATAGTTGAAGCGCAGCTTGATGGTCTTGATGTCCGCGCGATCCGTCAGACCTTCCAATAGCTCGGGGTTGGCACCGTTGAAACCGTATATGGATTGATCGACGTCACCGACCGCGAACAACCTGATGCCTCCGCCGAAGCAGAGCAGGAGCACGAGTTCGTGGAGGGCATGGCCAAGATCTTGATATTCGTCCACGAACAGGATCGGGAAACGCGCCGCCACGGCGTCACGTATCCAATCGTGTTGCTTGATCATGCGGTACGCAAGAAGCGGCATATCATCGTAGTCGATAAGCCCAAGGCGTCTGAGCTCAGCTTCGTAGGCTTCGATGAAATCAGCGAGTTCGGGGTTCGATCCCCTCCATTCGGGGCCGGTGCGATCGACGTCGCGACGCCGCTTCTCGACAGCAAACTCCCAACGCTGATGCGGATTCTCGCCGCCTCCGATCGCCGCGGCGTGAGCGGTCTCCACCGCGGTGCGACACTCGGTGCGCGTCGCGACCCTGAAGTCGGGAGGTAGGCCGATGGAAACGCAGCGCGCGTAGGGCGAAACAACCTGGCTAAGCGCGAACCCGTGTACGGTCCCGATGAAAGCACGATTGCCAGGAGCGATACCTAGCTTCGCAAGTCTGGTTTCCAGCTCGGCGACGCACTCGTTGCTGTAGGTGATGCAGGCAACGCCGCGCGGATCGACAACATCTTCGATAATGGCCCGCGCCATGGCCGTCGTGAGCGTCTTGGTCTTGCCGCTGCCAGGACCGGCCAAGACGACGCAATGCCCCTTCTCACCAACCGCGGCCGATTGCTCGGGATTGCCCGCTAGTTCGTCGAGCGCTTTCAGAAGTCTGCGCGCGTCAGACACGGTCGGCCACATGTTCGATGGCATCGGCGATGTATCCGGGCGGCGTAAGCCCGACCATCTTCTTGCCGAGCCGCGATGCCAATCGCCCTTTGCCGATATCCGCGATCATGGCGAGCAGTTGCGTAGGATCGACAGCGACCGTGCCTTTACGCCATGCGGCGATGCGGCGGGTCCGGGTGGATCCGAAACCTTGCTCATCGAGAATGTCGAGCAATGGCTTCAGAAGCGCCGGCGTATTCGCAACCGACACCTCGAACGTGCGGTCGTTCAGAAAGACGCCCGTTTTGGTCGACTGCTTCGCGAAGTAGGCGTGGTCTTTGGTTTCCAAGGTAGCCCGCTTGCTCGACGTCATCGCAGGCTTTCCCCTGATCGCGAGCATGACCTGCAATAGATCGAGCGTGCGCTTCCGGCCCAACGGCGGCTTCAAACCGTCGAGCGGATCCCAATCCGTGATGACGGCGTAAGGCAGGTTCAACGACTCGGCGAGCTTCACGTATGGGGCGAAGTTGACGCCGGCCACGTTGCAGACCGTGATCCCGAGCTCGTCCAGCGGTCGGCTCAGCGACTGCGCGAAGACCGGTACCAACGCCTCCTCGGCATCGCCTTCCACGAAAAGCACGCCCCGCGCGAACAGCAACTCCGCCCGCGTCGCGTTCAGATAGCTCTCCAGATCGTCGAGCTCGTCGCCGCTCACGGGCAATTCCGCCAGCGAAAACGCTTCCGTGGCGCCGTCCCGAATTCTCAACTGCACGATCGAGCGCAACGGCGTGACGGCCGCCAAGGTGGGCGAATGGCTGGTAACGATGATCGCTTGCGCGGGATCTTTAGCGCCGAACAGTTTCTTGAAGACGGATCGTTGCAACTGCGGGTGCAGATGCGCCTCCGGCTCCTCGATGCACAGCAGCGAAAAATTCCGATCGTTCTTCTTGCGGCGCCACGCGAACTCGGCGAGCTTGAGCGCGAGAAGCGCGACGTTGGCCGATCCGAGGCTCGCCTCGGCAATACCGCGTTTGCCCCCGTCGATGAACATCGCGATCGCACGGAAAAGCCGGAGAGGATCGGATGGCGCGAACCTCAATCTGGCGTCGATATCGTGCGCCTTCCCCGACAGGCGAAGGATACCGGCCCTCAGATCGTCCTCGAGAGCCTTTATCGTCGGAAAGCTTTCCAGTGCCTTGGTGGCCTTGTCGAGCTCCGCGGCGACCGCATCGACATCGGCCGACGGAACGGCAGAGATCGCCTCCTCCAACAGATGGCGGAGCGGCGAGCTACGCCAAGTGGCAAGCTGTCCCTCGGCGTCTCGCAGCGCATCCAGCACGTCGATCGCGACCCTCCGCCGGACACGGCCAGGCACCGGACGCGTTTCGTCGCCGCCGCCAAAGACCACGAAATCGAAGTCGGCGCTGGTCTCCGGCCCACCGGACATACCGGCCTTCTGGCGGAAGACGTAGCTCAAGCTGACGGTCATCGGATCACGGGCGGTCCGGAAGTCCGTCAGCAATGCGACTAGCGCCGGGTCCCCCGCGAAGTCGGTGAACTCCAGGTGCACCTCGATCGGATCATCGTAGGTCGCTGCGCAGCCGTCCCAGAAGTCCGACAACCTGAGCTGACGAGCGGAGTCCGGCAACGTCGGATCGAGGACAAGGCGTATCGCGAACAGGAGATTGCTTTTGCCGACCCGGTTCTCGCCCAGGAACACGACGTTGCCGGACAGAGGCACGTCGACCGCTTCGAAATTCCTGAAGTTGCGAATGCTCAATCTGGAGAGACGCATCGGCTCGGCCCTACCCGCGTGATCCCTTCGATTACCGCTTAGCGCCGGGAATTCGGCATGCGGCGGCGGCGCGCTATGGATTTAACGCACTGACAATTCCGATATCAGGGATGAGAATGCAATACTGGACACGAACGCGACCCGCGCACTCAGCATGTCCGTAAGTAGTTGATTTTCTGGCGCTCCCTAGGGGAATCGAACCCCTGTTTCAGCCTTGAGAGGGCATCCGGCGCGAGTCCGTTCGTTTTCCTTCTCTCGTGGTAGCTATCTGGTAGCTACAACAGTCCGCACCGGTCAATGGTCTCCGTAAGCACTTGATTTGTTTGGTACAGTTGGGTGGGCTCGAACCACCGACCTCCTGTTCCACAGACAGGCGCTCTAACCAACTGAGCTACAACTGCATCCTGGCGAGCCGCCCTCGGGGCTACCTGAAAAGGCCGTCGACCTAGGGGGGCTGGACGGGGCGGAAACTAGGTGCAACGGCCCGGTTTGGCAAGGCCGCAATGGGGCGAAAAACCGGGTGAGATCGCCGTCGATGCGACGAAATCGGGCTTGATGGCGGGCATCGAGGGGTTGCGATGACTTTGCCGCTTAGGGCGGCAGTCCCCGGGCGGAGAGAACCTCACCCGTCGCCCGACGATGCTTCGCATCGCCCGGGCGCCGGCCTCTCCCGCATCCGCCTTCGCCAAGGCTTCGGCGGACAAGCGCGGGAGAGGCAAAGAAAAACCCGGGCGCTTGGCCCGGGTTTCGCCAGTTCAAACCTGCCTCACCGCTCAGGCGGCGGGCTTGTAGAACTTCGAGGCGCTGGCCTTGATCGGCTCGGCGGTCTCGGCGGCGACGCGCTGGGTCAGCTCGACCAGCTCCTTGGCCTGGGACTGGAAGGTCTCGAGCTGGGTGCGGGTGTGGCCGGTCCACAGCTCCAGCGCTTCCGCCGGCGACTTCAGGCCGAACAGCTGCTGGGCGAAGTCGAGCTGGGCGTTGCTGTTGGCCTTCATGAACTCCACCAGCTTGGCGGTATACTCGCTCGCGCCCTTGCTGGCCGAGGTGAACACGGCCTCGACGGTGCCGTTGTGGGTTTCGGCGGCGTCCTTGAACTTGGCGTAGCTTTCGCGGGCCTGCGACACGCCCTTTTCGGCGAACGCACGCATCTGCTCGGGGACCTCGAACGGAATGATCGAGGCAGAAAACGGATCAGTCGCACCTGTCATGGTTGTCCCTCACGATAATGAAAATGCAGTGAGCCTTCTGGCGCGCCCGCCGGCCCCCGGTCTGGGCCTTCACATTCAGCGGGTACGAAAGACTGGAAACGCGAAACAAAGAGATGGCTCGCCCAGCGCCCAGTATTATGGCTGCCTATCGTGTCAACATTGTGCAGCGCAATGCGCCAGCAGGGTGCATCGCGATATTTAATCTCGGTCAGGGCGAGGTTCCGGGTTGGGGGAACCGCGGGTTGAGGTGGGGTGGGTCGGGCTAGCCCGCTGTCATTCCGGGGCGCGACGAAGTCGCGAGCCCGGAATCCATTCCGCCCGTCTCTGCGGCCCGATGGATTCCGGGTTCGCGCTGAGCGCGCCCCGGAATGACGGCGGAGAACGCCTCGCCCCGAATCCCTTGGATGAACCGGGCGGCGGCTTGCGGGTTCGGGCTGATTAAGGTTATCGCGGCTTAGGGCCGCCGCCGGGGACCGGGGCCGTGGACCTGCCCGCGGGCGCGGGCGATACTAACCCTTTCTTAAGGCTGTCATTCCCGGCAGCCGCCAGCTTCAAGCGTGAGACACAGCCGGTCGGATGACGAGTTCGGATTTCCAGTTGCGAGGTGTGGGCGATCCCCGGCTGGCCGTGCATGCGACCTCGCAGCTAGCGACATGGCTGTGGTCGATCGACGGGACGCGCGTGCTGTGGGCCAATCCGGTCGGCGCAAAGCTGTTCGGCGCGGCGAACGGCGCGGCGCTTGCGGACAAAATGTTCGGCCCGGCCGACCCCCATCGCCGCCAGGTTGCCCGGCTTGCGCGGCAGCTGCCCGCGAATGGCGCTGTGCGGCTCGAACGTCTGCGCGGCTTCGGCGCCCGGTTCGGCACGCTGATGACCTGCGCCTGCGCCCGGCTCGACTTTGCCGATGGCGGACACGCGGTGCTCGTCACCGCGATGGACCCGACCTTGCGCGCCATGCCGCTGGTCGAGCGGCTGCATCGCCTGGTCGAAGGCGTGAAAATGCCGATGGCGGCGTTCGCGCCCGACGGCCTGTTCGTCGGCGCCAGCGAGGCCGCCCGCTCCCTGCTCGGCTTCCGCGATCTCGGCGAGGCCGGCCTGGAACAGGCGCGCAACGATGCGCTGCGCGAGGGCCGCGTCGAAACGCCGATCGGCATCGGCCAGATGGTGCTGCAACGGGTCGGCCTAGGGGCCGATGTCGGCCTGATCGCGCTGATCGAGCCGGCCAGGCAAGCTGCGCCCGCGGCGGCCGTGCCCGAGAGCACGGCGGAAACCGCAAACGAGACGCCGGCTGAATCTGTGCAGCAGGCCGCGGCCATGCCGTGCGAGCCGCCACCGTCGCAGGACGGATCGGCCGGGATCTCGTTGTTCGATGCGTTCGCCGAGCCGATCGAGGCCGAACAGCCTGTTCGAGAACCAGTTCGCGAAACGCCGGACCAGAGCGCCGACATCGCGCCAAAGACTCCGGTTGAAAACCCGCATCAAGCCATCGTGTCGCCGCAGGCCGCGCCGATCACATCAGCCATGGTCGAGCCGCCGTCGGGCCAGGAATCGTCTGGCCGGGATTCGTCGGGCCAAGAATCGCCCGCACCGCGTCAGCATCCGCTGCGCTTCCTCTGGCAGATGGATGCAGAGGGCCGCTTTGTGCTTCTCTCCGACGAATTCATCCGCCTGATCGGCGCGCGCACCGCCGCCGGCTTCGGCCGCCTTTGGCGCGAGATCGCCGAGCAATTCTCGCTCGATCCTGATGGCCGCGTCGCAGAGGCGCTTGCAAGCCACGACACCTGGGCCGGGATCACAGTGAACTGGCCGGCTGACGGCGGCGAGCATCTGCCGGTCGAGCTCGCGGGCCTGCCGGTCTACGACCAGTCGCGCAACTTTGCCGGCTTCAAGGGCTTTGGCGTCTGCCGCGATCTCGACGGCCTCAACCGCCTGGAAGCACTCAGGCGCTTCGAGACGGTGACCGAACCGCCGGCGCAGCACGGCCCGTCTGCCGAACTGGTCGCGCCCGAGGCCGAGCCGCCCGCGGAGGCGCCGCCTCCGCCGATCGAGCCGCCCGCAGCCGAGCCCGAGCCAACACCCGAACCTGAACTGCTAGAGCCCACCAGCGACGCGAATTCACATCCAACCGATCCGGACATTTCAGTGGAAACGCCAGTCGAAACCCCTCCGAATGTCGTGCCGTTCCGCCCGCACGGCGACGTCAGATCACTCAGTGATCAGAGATCGCCGACGCTGACGCCGGTCGAGAACAGCGCGTTCAACGAGCTCGCCCGGCAATTGTCCGAGCGCCTCGAACGCGAGCGCGAGACGATCGCGGCAGAAGGCGCCGAGCCTGTGGCGGAGATCACCAACGAGCCGCCGG
>NZ_LBJU01000096.1:0-71188 GCF_028128835.1 Bradyrhizobium sp. CCBAU 65884
ATGGCCAACCTGTCAGTGATGTGTCCGAACAGGTGTCAGCCATGTCCCCGGACTAAACAGCAAGCCCGGTCATGACGGGCCTAGCCTTCATCCCCCCACCCGATCTTCTCCTTCAAGAACCGAAAACCGAGCACCTCGAAGCCGGCGCGCTCCTTGTTGTCCTTGCCGTAGCCGTGGCCGCCGGCTTCCGGCTCGTAGAACCAGGCCTCGTAACCCATGGCCTGCAGCTTTGCCGCCATCTTGCGGGCGTGGCCGGGATGAACGCGGTCGTCGCGCCGCGTGGTGGCGATCAGGATCGGCGGATAGGTCTGGCCGGCTTTCACATTATGATAGGCCGAGTAGGTCTTGAGCCACTCCCACTCCTCGGCCTTGTCGGGGTCGCCATATTCCGCGATCCAGCTCGCGCCCGCGAGCAGTTTTGTGTAGCGGCGCATGTCGATCAGCGGGATGGTGCAGAACAGCGCGCCGAAGCGCTCGGGGTAGCGCACCAGCATGTTGGTGATGAGGATGCCGCCGTTCGATCCGCCCTGGGCCGCGATCCGTTTTGCGCTCGTCACGCCGCGGCGGACGAGATCGGCCGCGACCGCGGCGAAATCGTCATGCGAGAGTTTCTTGCCGGCGAGCCGGCCGGCATCGTGCCAGCGCGTGCCGAACTCGCCGCCGCCGCGCAAGTTCGCCTGCACAACGGTGCCGCCGCGCTCCAGCCAGAGCTTGCCGAGCGAGGCGTTGTAGTACGGCTTCACCGAATGGGCGAAGCCGCCATAGGCGCTCATATAGACCGGCGCATCGCCGGTCTCGCCGCCCGGGCCGGTCTGGACATAGGGAATGCGCTCGCCATCGATCGAGACCGCCTCGTGCTGCGTCACCACGAGCCCGTCGGCGGTGAACGTCTTCGGCGCTTGCTTCAGCACGACCGGGCTTGCGACGCCGCGCTCGATCAGCAGCAGCGACGGCGGGGTGAGCGGATCCTGCACATTGGCGAGCAGATCGCCATTGCTCTCGCTGGGATGACGATCGAGCGGCCAGACGTCGACGACGCCGATCTCGGGCAGACCGCCAAGCGTCTCGTGGCTCCAGCCGGTGGCCGAGGGCGTGAAGGTCTCAAAGCGCGGACGCAGCTCGTCGAGGATCGACAGCACGAGCTTGCCCGCAGCCCAGAACAGGCCTTGCAACGCGCGCCGCGGTGCCGGCTCGAACAGCACCGCAAAATCGCGACTGCCGTTCAGGAATGCCGACAGTGAGATGCCGAGCACGGTGTCGGTGGCGTAGGTCCGCCCGCCGGCCGTCCAGTCCTTGCGCAGCTTCATCGCGAACCAGTCGCCATGGGCCTGCAGCCAGATGCCGGTCGGCAGATCGAGCTTGGTCATGCGACCGGCGGCATCGCGCAGCCAGACCGCGTGATTGAAGAAGTCGATCTGCTCGACGATCCAGACCCGCGGCTCAGGTCCGGTGTCGTCGGCGCCGCCATAGATCATCATGTGATCGGCGGTGGTCTCGATGATCACCTCAGCCTGATCGACCGGCTGGCCGCGCCGCCACAGGCGAACTGTCCGCGAGTATCCGGAGTCCGTCACCATGCCCTCGCCATGCGCGCTCGACAGCAGCAACGTGTCGGCATCGAGCCAGTCCGCGCCGCCCTTGGCTTCCGGCAGTGTAAAGCCGTCGGCGACGAAGCTCTTCGTAACGAGGTCGAATTCCCGCAACGTCACGGCGTCGCTGCCACCGCGCGACAGGCTCAAGATGGCGTGCGAGCTTCCCGGCGTCGTGGCGATCCCGCTCAGCAGCCAGTCCTCGCCTTCGCGCGCTGCGAGCTGGTCGATATCCAGCATGGTCTCCCACGCAGGACCGGCTTTGCGAAACTCCGTCAGCGTGGTCCGCCGCCACAGGCCGCGCGGGTTGGCGGCGTCCTTCCAGAGATTGTGCAGGTCGCTGCCGCGCCGGCTGACATAGGGAATGTTGTCGGGGCGATCATAGATCGCTGCGAGGATGTCGCGGTCGTGCTCGAAGGCTTTGCCACCGAACGCCTGGAGCGTCAGGCTGTTCTGCCGCTCGACGAAATCGAGCGCTTGCGTGCCCTCGATCTCCTCCAGCCACAGCCAGGGATCGTCGTCGGGAGCGCTGAGTGTAGGCCTGTCGTCGACGGTCATGAACGAAACTCCCAGAAGTCGCGGCGATAGGATTTGATCGAGCGCAAGCCGTCAAGCGCGCGGCCCGCTATCATCGCACCGATTGCGTCAGAGGCATGGCCTGCGCCCGTTTGCGCCGGTTGCCCGGCCACTCGCGTCACTCCATAGTGCCGGGAATCAACCAGCCCTCGAGCCCGTTCGGGCAGAAAAAGCCGATGCTTGACGTGACTTCTGCCCATGAGATCGCCGACGACGCCCGCGTGCGCGCCAATGTGGTGCGCCTGGCCGCGGCCCAGGCGCTGACGGGCGCCAACTCGGCCGTGATCTTCGCCACGGGCGCGATCGTCGGGGCCACGCTCGCGCCGGACATGTCGTTCGCAACCGTGCCGATCTCGATGTATGTGGTCGGACTTGCTGCCGGCACGCTGCCGACCGGCGCGATCTCGCGCCGTTTCGGCCGCCGCGTGGCCTTCGTCATCGGCACGGGCCTCGGCACGCTCACCGGCGTGCTCGGCTCGTTCGCGATCCTGCACGGCTCGTTCGCGCTGTTCTGCATCGCGACCTTCCTCGGCGGCCTCTACGGCTCCGTCGCGCAGTCCTATCGCTTCGGCGCTGCCGATGGCGCCAGCGCGGCCTACCGGCCCAAGGCGGTGTCCTGGGTGATGGCCGGCGGCGTGTTCGCCGGCGTGCTCGGTCCGCAGCTCGTGCAATGGACCATGGACGTCTGGCAGCCCTATCTGTTCGCCTTCAGCTTCCTGGTGCAGGCCGCCGTGGCGCTGATCGCGATGGGCATCGTCGCCGGCGTCGACATGCCCAAGCCCGCGCCGGCCGATCTGCATGGCGGCCGGCCGTTGCTCACGATCGTGACGCAGCCGCGCTTCGTCGCGGCGGCGCTGTGCGGCATCATCTCCTATCCCATGATGAATCTGGTGATGACCTCGGCGCCGCTCGCCATGAAGATGTGCGGCCTGTCCGTGTCCGATTCCAATTTCGGCATTCAATGGCACATCGTCGCGATGTACGGGCCGAGCTTCTTCACGGGCGCGCTGATCGCCCGTTTTGGTGCGCCGAAGATCGTGGCAGCCGGCCTGCTGCTGGAGGCTGGCGCTGCCGGCATCGGCCTCTCCGGGCTCACCGCGATGCATTTCTGGGCCACGCTGATCGTGCTCGGCGTCGGCTGGAATTTCTCCTTCATCGGCGCCTCCGCGCTGGTGCTGGAGACGCACCGGCCGCAGGAGCGCAACAAGGTGCAGGCCTTCAACGATTTCCTGGTGTTCGGCATGATGGCGATCGGCTCGTTCTCCTCCGGGCAATTGCTCGCCAATTACGGCTGGTCGGCGGTGAACCTGGTGGTGTTTCCGCCGGTCGTTCTCGGTCTTGCCGTGCTCTCGCTGGTTTCCTGGGCCCGCCGTCGCAAGGCGCGGCTGGAGGCGGCGATGGGCGAGTTCCCGGACGCGATTTGACTGGCAGGAGATTGTCAGCAACGTTGATACTTCGATCCAGGTCGAAGTGATTTTTTGGCGAGGGCTATTTAGATGTTCGTCATGGCCGGGCTTGTCCCGGCCATCCACGTCTTAGGGACGCGGATCGAAGAACGTGTATGCCCGGGCATAGGCGAGCGGAAGCGACGCCGTCCTTCAGACGGCTATGCCCGGGCATGACGGGAGTAGGCGGCATGCTCGACAATCCTCAACAGCCAGCGATCGACGAATCCTCCCTGCGTTACGAAGGCTGGCGCATCGTTGCGGTCTGCTTCCTGCTTGCGACCTTCGGCTGGGGGCTCGGCTTCTACGGCCAGAGCGTCTATGTCGCCGAGCTGCAGCGCGCGCGGGGCTGGCCGACCACGCTGATCTCATCGGGCACCACGTTCTTCTATCTGTTCGGCGCGCTGCTCGTCGTGTTCGTCGGCGAAGCCGTGAGGAGATACGGCCCGCGCCTCTGCCTGATCGCCGGCACGCTGGCGATGGCGGCAGCTAGCGTTGCGATCGGCGCCGTGCGCGAGCCCTGGCAGCTTTATCTCGCCGATGCCGTGCTCGCCTTCGGCTGGGCCGGCACCAGCCTCGCCATGATCACCAACACGATCAGCCTGTGGTTCGACCACAAGCGCGGCATGGCGATCAGCCTTGCGCTGAACGGCGCCAGCTTCGGCGGCATCGTCGGCGTGCCGCTGCTGGTGACCCTGATCGGCCATGTCGGCTTTGCCAGTGCGATGTATGCCGCCGCCGGCGCCATGCTGGTGCTGCTGCTGCCAGTGATCCTTGTTCTCGTCGGCCGCCCGCCCGATCACCACGGCTGGCACGCGGCGGCCAAGGCGAACCCGCAATCATCGACGCAGATCCGCGCATGGGCGCTGCGCGACGTCGGCTTCCTCACGGTGACGATTGCGTTTGCGCTGGTGCTGTTCGCGCAGGTCGGCTTCATCGTGCATCTGATCTCGTTCCTCGATCCCGTGATCGGCCGCGAGCGCGCCGCTGTCGCCGTCGCGGTGCTGACTGCGATGGCGGTGGTCGGCCGCGTGCTGTTCTCGTTGGTGATAGATCGTCTCAACCAGCGGCTGGCCTCCGCGCTGTCGTTCCTCAGCCAGGCCGCGGCGCTTCTGGTCGTCATCAACCTCCACAACGACTACGTGCTGATCGCGGCCTGCGCGGTGTTCGGCTTCTCCGTCGGCAACCTCATCACGCTGCCGTCGCTGATCGTGCAGCGGGAGTTCGATTCGGCTTCGTTCGGCGTGCTGATCAGCCTCAACACCGCGATCAACCAGGTGACCTACGCGTTCGGTCCGGGCGTCGTCGGCTTTCTGCGCGATTGGTCCGGCGGTTATGCGCTGCCGTTCTATCTCTGCATCGCGCTGGAAGTGGCGGCCGCGGCGTTGATCATGGTGCGGGGAAACAGGTTTCGTAGGGCGGATTAGCGAGGCGTAATCCGCCAACTTCGCTCCGCATTCGCTGAGACATGGTGGGTTACGGCTTCGCCTAACCCACCGTACGGCATCACGTTTCCCGATCCCTCAACAACCCCTCCACATCCAGCCGCTTCGTCACCATCGCGAGCTTGCCATCCGGCCCGAACGGCCATTGCTCCCTCGGCTTGTCCCAATACAGCTCGACGCCATTTTCATCCGGATCGCGCAGATACAGCGCCTCGCTGACGCCGTGATCGCTGGCGCCATCCAGCGCAATGCCGGCCGAGCGCACGCGGTGCAGCGCATCGGCGAGCGCGGCGCGCGTCGGATAGAGGATGGCGGTGTGATAGAGGCCGGTCGTGCCGGGCGGCGGCGGCGAGCCGCCCTTGCTTTCCCAGGTGTTGAGCCCGATGTGGTGATGATAGCCGCCGGCCGAGATGAAGGCCGCGCCCGAACCCATGCGCTGCATCAGCTCGAAGCCGAGCACGCCGCAATAGAAGCCGAGCGCGCGATCGAGATCGGCGACCTTGAGGTGAACGTGGCCGATCCTGGTGCCGGCGGCGACGGCTGGGCTTTGCGACATGGGAATGCTCCGTTGAAGGCATGCACATAAGGCGGGCTTCGGGGCTCTGCTACGGCCGATCCCGAAACCCAGCGTTTCCGGAACAGAAATTAAGCCAGTTCCGACACCTCGCCCTCCGGCAGGCCGAACTCGAACGTGTTCAGCGTCATCGACACCATCGTGTAGTAACCGCACAGGCCGATCACCTCGACCACGCCGCGTTCGCCGAGCAGCTTCACCGCCTCATCATAGAGGCCCTTCTCGACGCCGTGGCCCTCGTGCAGCGATTTCGCCACGTCGTAGATCATCCTGCCCTTGGGATCGTCGAACTCGGGCGTGCGGCGGTCGCGGATCGCGTCGATGATCTCAGGATCCATGCCGCCCGCCAGTGCCAGCCGTTTATGCGCGTACCATTCGTAATGCGCGGTCCAGTGCCGCGCCGTCACCAGGATCGCAATCTCCGAAAGCTTTGCGGGAAATATCGTGTCGTAGCGCAGCACCTCACCGAGCCGCGTGGCGTGACGGGCCATGTCGGGGCTGCTCAGCCAGGCCATCATCGGCGCCGGCGGCTTGCCGCGCTTGCCGGCAATCGACTCGTCGTAGGTCTGCCGCTGGCTCTCGTTCATTTCGCCAGGCGAAAGAAGTTTCAGGCGCATCGTCGTTTCCTCTTTGTTTTCAAGCACCGTCTTGGTCGCGACTATAGCGGAATGCGGCTCGCGGAAGTGGTTGAATTCCGCGGGAGCTTGGCCCAGAGTCGCGCCCAACAAGTCGATTTTGATTGATGGAAACGACCAATGTCTGAATCCAAAACCAGCGATTCTGAGACCGCCGATCTCGAAACATTCCGCGCTGAGACGCGCGCCTGGCTGGAAGCCAATTGCCCGCCGGAAATGCGCAAGCCCGCGACGTCGGATGCCGACGTGTTCTGGGGCGGACGCAACGCAAAGTTCTCGTCCGAGCCGCAGCGCATCTGGTTCGAGCGCATGCGCGACAAGGGCTGGACCGTGCCTGACTGGCCCAGGGAATATGGCGGCGGCGGTTTGAGCGCCGCCGAGCACAAGGTGTTGCGCGCGGAGATGGGAAAAATCGGCGCGCGTCCGCCGCTGTCGAGCTTCGGCATCTGGATGCTCGGGCCGGCGCTGCTGAAATACGGCAACGACGCCCAGAAGCAGGAGCACCTGCCCAAGATTGCCGCGGGCGAGATCCGCTGGTGCCAGGGCTATTCCGAGCCGAACGCCGGCTCCGACCTTGCTTCGCTGCAGACCCGCGCCGAGAGCGACGGCGACGATTTCGTCATCACGGGTTCGAAGATCTGGACCTCCTACGCCAACTACGCCGACTGGATCTTCTGCCTGGTGCGTACCGATCCCGCTGCGAAGAAGCATGACGGCATCAGCTTCATCCTGTTCGACATGACCTCGAAAGGCGTGACGACCAAGCCGATCCTGTTGATCTCCGGCTACTCGCCGTTCTGCGAGACCTTCTTCGACGGCGTCCGCGTGCCGAAATCGCATGTGGTCGGCACCGTCAACCGCGGCTGGGACGTTGCGAAATACCTGCTGCAGCATGAGCGCGCGATGATCTCGGGCATGGGCGAGCGCGGCGTCGGCCGTCCGCTCGGTCAGATCGCGGCCGATACCGTCGGCACCGATGCGCAGGGCCGGCTCGATGATTCCATGCTGCGCGGCAAGATCGCCAGCTTCGACGTCGATGAAGCCGCGCTTGCGGCCTGCGCCGAGCGCGCCGTCGATCTCGCCAAGGCGGGACAGGCGCATCCGGCGTTCTCCTCCGCGATGAAATATTACGGCACCGAGCTCAACAAGCGCCGCTACGAGATCCTGATGTCGGCCGGTGGCGTCGATGCGCTGGAATGGGAGAGCGAACGCTCGAAGCAGGGCGCCCGCCCGCGCGCCTGGCTGCGCACCAAGGCCAACTCGATCGAAGGCGGCACGAGCGAGGTGATGCTCGGCATCGTCGCCAAGCGCATCCTGGATTTGCCGGGGGCGTAAGCCACGCTCTCTTACGGCGTCATTCCGGGGCGCGACGAAGTCGCGAACCCGGAATCCATCTCACCGCATATAAGCGGCCCGATGGATTCCGGGCCTGGCCCTTCGGGCCATCCCGGAATGACGAGACAACATAGATTTTCGAATCGGAAACACGCACATGGCCCTCGTCCTCACCGAAGAACAATCGATGCTCCGCGATAGCGCGCGCGGGCTGATCAGCGACAAGGCGCCGGTGTCGCATCTGCGCCATTTGCGCGACAGCAAAGACCCCACCGGCTTCTCCAAGGAGTTTTGGCATTCCTTCGCCGAGATGGGCTTCGCCGGCCTTTTGGTGCCGGAAGAATTCGGCGGCAGCGGGCTCGGCTATGTCGAGGCCGGCGTCGTGATGGAGGAGATCGGCCGCACCTTGATGCCGTCGCCCTTCCTCGCCACCAGCGTGATTGCGGCCTCGGCGCTGAACCGCGGCGGCAATGCTGCGCAGAAGTCGGAATATCTGCCGAAGATCGCGAGCGGTTCGCTGCTCGCGACGCTCGCGATCGACGAAGGCGCAAAGCATCGTCCGCTCCAGACCAACCTGCAGGCCGTGCGCGCCGGCAACGGGTTCAAGCTCTCCGGCGCCAAGGCGCTGGTCGTCGATGGCCACGTTGCCGATTTGCTCATCCTCGCCGCGCGCACGGGCGGCACCGCCGGCGAGCGCGAAGGCTTGACGCTGTTCCTGGTGAACCCTGCGGCCAAGGGCGTCGCGATCGAGCGCACCATCATGGTCGACGCGCACAATGCGGCGCGGATCGAGCTCGCCAATGTGGAGGTCAATGCCGACAGCGTGCTCGGCGAGGTCGATCAGGGCGCCGCGCTGCTCGACGGCGTGCTCGACATCGGCCGTGGCGCGGTCGCAGCTGAAATGGTCGGCCTCAGCGAAGAAGTTTTCAACCGTACCGTCGAGTACCTCAAAAATAGAAAGCAGTTCGGCAAGCTGATCGGCGAATTCCAGGCGCTGCAGCATCGCGCCGCCGAGCTCTATGTCGACATCGAGATCACCCGCGCCGCCACCATGAAGGCGCTTCAGGCGCTGGATACCGATGTTGCCAAGGCAACGTCAGCCGTCGCGGTGGCAAAAGCCCGCGGCGGCACCACCGCCACCCGCGCGGTCCAGGAAGGCGTACAGATGCATGGCGGCATGGGCATGACCGACCAGTTCGACATCGGCTTCTTCATGAAGCGCGCGCGGGTCTGCGAGGAGCTGTTTGGGGATGCCAACTACCACACTGAGCAGCTGGCGCGGGCGCGGGGGTATTGAGGCGAGGGCGAGTAAAAGCGTGCAGCGTCGCCTCAATCTCGATGTCGTCCCGGCGAAAGCCGGGACCCATAACCCCAGGGAGTAGTTTGGCGAAGGCTCGTGGTTAAAGAGCCTTCCCGCGGTACGGTCACCTGCGCTTATCGATAAATCACGCGGTATGGGTCCCGGCGTTCGCCGGGACGACACGCGTGAGGCCTACCGCATCGGCGGCGCGTACTGCACGCCACCCGCGTTCCACAGCTGGTTCATGCCGCGCGGGATCTTCAGCTTCGACTTCTCGCCGATGTTGCGCTCGTACATCTCGCCGTAATTGCCGACGTGGCGGATGATGCGGACGGCCCAGTCCTTGGTGAGGCCGAGCTGCTCGCCGTAATTGCCTTCGGTGCCGACGAGGCGCATCACTTCCGGCTTCTTCGACTTCAGGGCCTCGTCGATGTTCTCCGAGGTGACGCCCAGCTCTTCGGCGTTGATCATCGCATAGAGCGTCCACTTCACGATCATCATCCAGTCGTCGTCGCGCTGGCGCACCACGGGGGCGAGCGGCTCCTTGGAGATCATGTCCGGCAGGATCATGTGATCGGCCGGCTTCGCCAGGTTCAGCCTGAGCGCGTAGAGCTGGGAGACGTCGGCGGAGAACGTGTCGCACTTGCCGGTGTCGTAGGCCTTCACGACCTCGTCGAGCTTGTCGAACTTCACCTCGTCATACTTCATGTTGTTGGCACGGAAGTAATCGGCGACGTTGAGCGCCGTCGTGGTGCCGGCCTGGACACAGACCTTGCTGCCGGTCAGGTCCAGCGAGGTCTCCTTGTTGCGCGAACGCGGCAGCATGAAGCCGGCGCCGTCGTAATAGGCGACCGCGGGGAAATAGAGGTCGTAGTCGAGCTCACGCGCCATGCTCCAGGTCGAGTTGCGCGAGAGGATGTCCACCTTGCGGCTCTGCAGTTCCTTGAAGCGCTCGCTGGCATCGAGCGGAATGAACTTCGCCTTGCCCGGGTCGTTGAAGATCGCCGCGGCCACCGCGCGGCAGAAATCGACGTCGAAGCCGGCCCAGTTCTTGTTGTCTTCCGAGTACGAGAAGCCCGGCAGCCCCTTGTTGACGCCGCACAGCACCTCGCCGCGGCGCACGGTGCGCTTCAGCGTGCGGGTGTCGTAGAATTCATAGATGATGGCCAGAACGGCGACCAGCACGGCGACCGCGAGCCCGATCAGCAGGCCGCCACGAAAAGTGCGCATCATGTTGCTCTCTCGAAAAATCGGGAAAAGGAATTGGGGGGAGGGCGCGGAGCATGATCCCCTGGGGATCATGCTCCGACGATAGCCTTACAGTTCGGGCTTCTGCCGGATCACGACCTTGGTGCCGACAGGAACGCGGTCGTAGAGATCGGCGACGTCGTTGTTGACGAGGCGGAAGCAGCCCGAGGACACCTTGGTCCCGATCGTATCGGGGCGGTTGGTGCCGTGGATGCGGTAGACGGTGGTGCCGAGATACATGGCGCGTGCCCCGAGCGGATTGCCGGGGCCGCCGGCCATGAAGCGCGGCAGATAGGGCTGGCGCTGGATCATCTCCGGCGGCGGCGTCCAGTCCGGCCATTCCTTCTTGTTGGTGATGTTCACCAGCCCCTGCCACTGGAAACCGTCGCGGCCGACACCGATGCCGTAGCGGATCGCGCGACCGCCCGGCTGCACCAGGTAAAGGTGGCGCTCGGCCGTGGAGATGATGATGGTGCCCGGCGTCTCGGTGGTGCGGAAATAGACCACCTGCTTCTGCCATTCCGGCTCGAGCTGGTAGCCGTCGTCGGCGACCAGACCCGGCTCGTCGCCGCGATCAGGCTGCTGCGCGATGGCATGTGGTGCGGACAGGATCAGGCCGATCGCGGCCACGAACGTCCCGGTCAGGCGACGAAAATCCGTCATTTCAAGCTCTCCCCACTGCCACGGCGCAAATCATTCGGAACCATCAAACCTGAGGGGCATGTTCATGGCAAGTTGATGGCGCGCCACCCTGATATGTCACGAGAATGCTTTGGTTTTTTGACGGGGTCCTCGCAATGCCACAAACAGGGGATGGCGCGAAAAGCATAGGGCTGGGCTCGATGCGCTCCCTCCCCCGCGTGCGGGGGAGGGCGGGGGAGAGGGCTGTCTCCGCAATGGGACACTCCCGATGTGGAGAGAACCCTCACCCGCGCCTTCGGCGCGACCTCTCCCGCAAGCGGGAGAGGCGCAGACCGAGTTCGCGGGAAAGACCGCCTCCGACGATGAGCGCTGTGCGCCAATCAGATCTTATTGCTCTCCGCAGCGATCCCCAGCCGCCTCACAATCTCCGTCCCCACCGCCCGCGCCTCCACCCGCGATCCGATCCGTGGGCTGCGAAACCGTTGCCCCGAGCGCAGCCGGATCGTGACGATGCAGTGCTCGTCCTCGGACCGGCCGCGGCGGTCGACGGTGATCGTCTTCACGTCGCGCCCCTCGATCTGGTCGGCGCGCGGCGTGCCGTCGCCCCACAGGCGTTCGATACGGATATCGCCCTCGCGGATGATCCAGAACGCGCCGGTCACGAGATTGGCGTAGCGATGCACCGCGAACGCCGCGAGCGCGCCGAGCGGCAGCAGCAGGATATCGACATGGCTGGGCGGCCATCCGCGCCAGAGCTTGTAGGCATAGGGCACAGCGGACAACGCGACGGCGATCAACGCGACGATTCGGATGTCCCGTGCGGGAAACGCCTCGAGAGGCTCGCCAAGATGCATCTCGGGATTGCTGGCATCGAGCGGATTGACGGGTTCCTCGACATTGGGAACGTCGAATTGCGTGGCGATCCGGGCCACGGTGTCATGAACATGCGTGACGTCGGAGATCGGCGGCGACGTCAGTCGTTCCCCCGAGGTCAGCGTGAAAACGAGTTGAAAGCGGGCCTTCACCCGCTTGTTGCCGGGAACCTGCAACGCCGTGATGTCGTCCTTCGCGACGATGCGTGTGCGCAGCTTCCCAAACGGGCTTTGCCGCCCGATCAGGATCTCGTTCGCCGTGATGATCCACACCACCGCCGGCGCCATCATGATGCCGACGACGAACCCGGCGCCCACCAGCAGCGCCACCACCGAGATGACGATTTCCAGCGTGTCGTGCGTGAACAGGCCGGGCGTGAAGCATAGCGCAACGGCCGCGGCAAAGGCGGACATGACCAGCCGCTGCGCGATCGAGGAGCCTTCACGAAGGCGAATGTCGTTATTGAGGGGCGTGTCGTCCATTGCGGGCGGCTGATTGCGTCAGCGCGAAACTCCACGGACGGGTCCGTGGAGTCAAGCAACAAGGGAGCCGCGCGTGCCGCACTCAGCCATTGACGTTCAGCAGCTTGGCCACGGTGCGGTCGATCTCGTCGTAGCGGCCTTCGCCGGCGTGCTGGAACACGATCTTGCCGGTCTGGTCGATGATGTATTGCGCCGGCCAATACTGGTTGCGGTAGGCGTTCCAGGTCTTCGAATCGTTATCCTGCGCCACCGGATAGGTGATGCCGTGGCGCTTCAGCGCCGCCTGCACGTTGGAGGCCGAGCGCTCGAACGGGAATTCAGGCGTGTGCACGCCGACCACGATCAACCCTTTGTCCTTGTACTTCGCATAGAGGTCGGTGACGTGCGGCAGCGTGTTGACACAGTTGACGCAGCCATAGGTCCAGAAATCGACCAGCACGACCTTGCCGCGGAGATCGGCCATGCTCAGTGGTTTCGAGTTGAACCAGGTGGTGACGCCGGCGAAGTCCGGCGCGGTCTGCTGGCTTGCGGCGGCGGTGACGACGGGGGTCGCGCGCGCAGCCTCGTCGCAGATGCCGGGAATGACGGCGCCGGTGACGGTGAAGCCGATCAGGGCGGCGGAGACGGCGAGCAGTCTGAAAGTCATGGAAGCGTCCTCCGGTGACGATGAGGGATGATCACAGGCCGATCTGGCCGGTGGGATAGAAGCCGGTGAGCCACGCCACGATCAGCGTGTCGTATTGGAAATAGGCGGCGACCGCGAAGCCGATCACGACGATGCCAAAACCCTGCTGCAGCCGCGGCGAGATCCGCGAAAGGCTGCGCACCCGTGTGGTCGCGGCCTGCCCGCCATAGGCGATTCCCAGCATCGGGATCGCGGCGCCGATGGCATAGGCGATCAGCAGCGTGCCGGCCCACGCAAGATTCTTCGAGGTCGCGACCAGCGTCAGGATAGAGCCGAGCACCGGGCCGGCGCAGGGCGTCCACACCAGGCCGAGCGTGGTGCCGAGGATGAGCCCGCCGAGCGCGCCTTCGCGTTGCGTGCCGCCGGCCGCGCCGAGATCGAGCCAGCCATTGAGCCGGCTCGACAGCCATTCGAACGGCGCCGGCCACAGCATCAAGAGGCCGAAGCCGAGCAGCAGGATCGACGCCGCCTCGCGCAGCACATTCGGATCGAAATCGAACAGCCGCGTCAGCGCACCGAGCAGCAGCGCGACCGCGGAGAAGGAAACGACGAAGCCGAGCGCGATCATCGCCGGGCGCAGATGTCCCGCGCGCCCGATCGAGGCGCCGAGCAGGATCGGCAGCATCGGCAGCGTGCAGGGCGCGGCGATGGTGAGGATGCCGGCAAGGACGGCGAAGATCAGGTCGAGCATGGGGCACTCGTGGTGGAGGTCACGAGGGCAGTTCGGGCGGGATGCGTGGATCGTTACAGAGCGTCACGGCTTCGTGACGGGGGGCAATTTTCTCCTCAGGTCGTCATGCCCGGGTTTGTCCCGGGCATCCACGTTCTTGGTGCCGCGCCGAAGGCGTGGATGGCCGGGTCAAGCCCGGCCATGACGATGGAGGACCCAGCGGGGGTCGCAATGCCCACGTCACGGCTCGCCAAACACAAAACGACCCGGAGGGGGGCATCCCGTCCGGGTCGTGGAGTCCTTGGGAGGTTTAACGAAACCGTATGTGAGCTTTATAGGGGGGAAGTTTTTCCGCCTGATGTTGTGCTTTGTTTCAATTGTTTCGTCGGCGGTAACACTTCCGTGTCCCGGGAGAGGGCCAGATCGGCGGCCCTATCCCTTTGAAATCCTTGGCCTCAGGCAGCGAAGCGCTCGACGCCGCAGCCCTTAAGCAATTCGGCCAGCTGCTTGCGGGCGTAGAACATCCGCGTCTTCACCGTGCTCTGGGGGATGCCGATGATCTGACCGACCTCCTCCACCGACTTCTCGTGGTAGTAGACGAGGGTGATGATCTCGCGATGCGCGGGCGACAGCTTCTGCACGCAGGCGCGCAGGATGGCGCTGGTGTCGCTGCGGTCGAGCGAGGTCTCCGGCGTATCGGAATCGTCGGGGATCTGCCGCACGTCCTCCTGGTCGATGTCCTCGAAGCGGCGCTGGCGCATCGCAGTCAGCGCCTTGAAGCGGGCGATCGACAGCAGCCAGGTCGAAACCTGGGAGCGGCCCTGGAATTGGCCGGCGGTCCGCCACACGTCCAGGAACACCTGGCTGACGAGGTCTTCCGCCGCGGTGGCGTCACGCACGATGCGCAGGATGAAGCGGTACACCCGCACGCTGTGCCGACAATAAAGGATATGCATCGACGTCCGGTTGCCGTCGGCAATGCTCTCGAGAAGCATGTCGTCCGAAGTCGCCTGAGCGGCGATGATGCTCTGGCTGGCCTGGGCGTTGATGGCGATGACGTTCCGCATTGACTTGGCTCCCCGTAGCGCCGCAACCGAGCGGCGTTTCCTGGACCAAAGTGTTAATCAGCCACCGTTTCGGGACGTCTGCGCGAAAAGCGGAAAATGGTTTCGTGCGCCGCCAAATTGTTTCGTCCCAGAGGGCGCGACGAAACATTCGGGACAAAAAGTCGTGGAATTTCAATATACGGAAAATACGGGGATAGGGGTGTTGAGGCGGACGGGGGCGCCACGGAACGAATCTCGGTGACTTGCGTTCGGTCGCGCCAGACTGTCGTCCCGGGGGCGCGAAGCGAACCCGGGACCCATACCCACAGGGAGGAGTGGTTCCGGGGACTCGGAGTGGGCGCTTTCACGCCAAACCACGGCCTGGGGTTATGGGTCCCGGATCTGCGCGCGCCTAAGGGCGCGCTTGTCCGGGACGACGGCGGAGTGTGAGGCTTACGCCTTCTCGCCCGCCGGCGAGAACAGATAGCCGCCGCCGCGGATGGTGCGGATCACGGCGGGCTTGGCCGGATCGGGCTCGATCTTGCGGCGGATGCGCATGATGCGCAGGTCGACGGCGCGGTCGAAGGCTTCGGCGTCGCGCGCGTTAGCCAATTCCAGCAAGCGCTCGCGCGACAGCACGCGCTTCGGATTGGCCGCGAACACCTTCAACAGCCCGAACTCGGAGGCGGTCAGCGGATGCTCGTTGCCCTCGTCGTCGCGCAGGGCCTGGGCTTCGAGATCGAGCCACTTTGTCCCGAACCGTACCAATTGCTCCTTGTCGGATTTCGCCGCCGCCGCATCAGGCGCTGCGGCCTTGGCCGGCACGCTCCGCCGCAGCACCGAGCGGATGCGCGCCATCAGCTCGCGCAGCTCGCAGGGCTTGGCCACGTAATCGTCGGCGCCGAGCTCGAGGCCCACCACGCGGTCGATCGGGCTCGCGGTTGCCGTCAGCATGATGACTGGCACGTTGATGCGGCTCTTGAGGTCGCGGATGATCGAGAGGCCATCTTCCTCGGGCATGTTGAGATCGAGCACGACGAGATCGGGCATGCTGCCCTGGATCGCGGCGCGCAAGGACTTGCCGCCGTCGCACAGCGTCACGGTGAAGCCGTGCATCTTGAGATAATCGCCGACCATCTCCCGGGCCGGGGCTTCATCGTCGACGATCATGATGTGCTGGCTTTGGGTCATGGTCTCTACGTCACGGCATTTCGGTCGCGGGAAGGGTGATGGTGAAGGTCGAGCCCTTGCCGGGCCCTTCGCTGTCGGCGGTCACCTCGCCGCCATGCATGTCGACAATACGCTTGACGATGGAGAGCCCAAGTCCCGTCGAGCTCTCGCCGGCGGTCGGTTTGGCCGACAGCCGCTGGAACCGGCCGAACAGGCGGCCGAGATCTTCCGGCGACAGGCCGGCGCCCTCGTCGCTGACGCGGACGACGGTGTCGCCGCCCTCGTGGCTGACGACCACGTCGATCTTGCCGCCGATCGGTGAGTATTTGATGGCGTTGCTGATGAGATTGTCGATCGCCTCGCGGATGCGGTCGGTGTCGCACATGGTGACGATGTTGGCCGGTGCGGCGACGCTGATCGCCTGCTGCTTGTTGACGGCGAGCGGCTGGTTGGCCTCGGCGACCTCCTTGACCAGGGCGGCGACGTCGACCGGCTCGCGGCGGATGGTGATGTCGAAGGCATCGGCCATCGCGTCCGAGATCAGATGGTCGACCATCGTGGTCAGGCGCTTGGTGGCGTCGCGGATGTGGTCGACCTGGGCGACCACGCCGTTTTCCGAGGCGCCGGTCGAGATCAGCTCCTTCAGCATCTCGGTGCGGCCGAGGATGACGCCGAGCGGGTTCTTCAGATCGTGCGCGACCGTGCCCAAAATCTCGTTCTTGAAGCCGTTGGCGCGCTGCAGCCGCAGCCATTGCGCGGAGAGGCGGCGGTTGGCCTGCATCAGCGCGCGGGTGCGCTGGGCGACGCGGTCCTCCAGCTGGGTATTGGCGGCTTGAAGCTGCTGATAGAGGATGACGTTGTCGAAGGCGATCGAGAGCCTTGAGGAGAAAATCTCGACCAGCGAGCGGTCGGTCTCGGACAATTCGCGCTCGGCCTGCAGCAGCACTACCACCTCGCGGCCGGACCCGGTGCGCAAATAGATCACGCTGCGGTGGTCGGCGAATTCGTTCTTGCGGCGCTGAAACGCGGCCTCCACCATCTCGCGCAGTTCGGGGTCGAGCGCCTTCGACGTCGTGGTGCCGATGAAGCGGCTGTAGCAGCCGCTGCCGGCGAGGACCGAGAGTTCGGGGTCGATGCCGCCATTGTCGCGCAAGACCAGTATACCGGCGCAATCGACGTTGAGCAGCGAGGCCAGCTGGGTCAGCACGCCCTCGGCGAGCCGCTGCATCGACTTGAAGTCGTACAGCGTCGAGGCCGCGTCGATGATGATCTCGAGCCCGCGCCGTGTCTGCACCATGCGCTCGAGCTGCTGATAGGAGCGCAGCGCCGCGGTCAGCGAGGTGAACAGCTTGTCGGCGGTGAGCTCGGTCTTGGCCTTGTAGTCGTTGATGTCGTACTGCACGATCACGCGCCGCTCGGGCGCCTGGCCGGGCTGTCCCGTGCGCAGGATGATGCGCACCGTCTCGTTCCGGATCTCGTTGCGGATGAACTCGACCAGCTCGAGGCCGGCGACGTCGGTCTCCATGATGACGTCGAGCAGCACGGCGGCGATGTCGCTGTGCTCGGCCATCAGCTTGCGGCCTTCCGCCGCGGAATAGGCCGACAGGATCTCCAGGCTCTGGCCGTTGAGGCTGTAGTCGGACAACGCAAAACGGGTGCCGTCATGCACGGCCGGATCGTCGTCGATGACGGCGATCTTCCATTTCCGGGCGTTGGCATCCTCCGACGCGGTACCGGTATCGTCGATCAGGTGGAGGACATCGTCCTGTTCGGCCATTGAGAAGTCCCGTCACTTTCTGTGCTTTGCGCGCCGCCCTTGGCGACCCGGGGCATGATAATGCGAAAAGTGGTGCCTTGTCCCAGCTTGGATTCCAGCATCATGCGCCCGCCGAGCTGCTGGGTGACGAGGTTATAGACGATATGAAGCCCGAGTCCCGTGCCGCCTTCATTGCGCCGGGTGGTAAAGAAAGGGTCAAAGGCCTGGCGCTGCACGTCGGAGGTCATGCCGGCCCCGTCGTCGGTGAAGATGAGCTCGACGTCGTCGGCCCCGCGCGGCCGCGCCGAGATGATGATCGTGCCGGCGCGCCCGTCGGCGAAGGCGTGGTTGGCGGCGTTGAGGAAGAGGTTGGTCAGGATCTGGCCATAGGAGCCGGGATAGCCGTCGAGCAGCAGCCCCTCGGGCACGTCGACCTGGAGCGTGATCGGCGAGCGCTTCAGCACCGGACGCAGGCTGGCGATGATCTGGTCGGTGGCCTCGCTGAGCGAGAATTGCCGCCGCTCGGCATGGGAGCGGTCGACCGCGACCTGCTTGAACGACTGGATCAGCTCACCGGCGCGCTGCAGATTGGCGACCAGCTGCTGCGAGGCGTCGCGTGAGGACTGCACGAATTCCTCCAGCTGCGAGCGACGCAGGCCGCCATCGCCCTTGAGCTGGGCCTCGAAGATCTCGCTGCGACGGGCAAAGCTTGAAGCCACCGTCAGACTGATGCCGATCGGATTGTTGACCTCGTGCGCGACGCCGGCGACGAGGCCGCCGAGCGCCGCCAGCCGTTCGGCATCGATCAAATTCTGCTGTGCGGTATTGAGCTCGAGCAGCGCGCTCTCGGCCTTCTCCTTGGACGCGCGCAGCTCGTCCTCGGTCTGCCGCTTCGCGATCGCGTTCTCGCGGAACACCTCCACCGCGCGCGCCATGGCGCCGACCTCGTCGCGGGCCTTGGTGCCCTGCACCTCGCGGTCGAGATCGCCGAGCGTGATCGCGCGCATCGCCGCCATGATCTGCTGCAGCGGCAGCCGGATCGACAGCGCGATCATCACGCCGGCGGTGAGGATGATGCCGAGGAAGATCACCGCAATGGAAAGGACACGGCGGGAAATATCCGCCAGCGTGCGGTCGAAGGTCTCCTGCGCCTTCTGCTCGCGCTTGCGCATCTTGGTGGAGAGGTCGTCGATGGCGCCGATCGCCTCGGCCTGGCTGGCGTCGATGGTGTTGCGGAGCAGCTCGGTGCGGCTGGCAAGTTGCTCGGAGAGCTTTGCAAAGCCCTCACGCAGTGCGGCGGTGCGGGCCCCGAGCCGCCGCAAGGCCATCTTCTGCAGGTCGTTGTCGGCGAGATCGATCATCACGGGGATGGTCTTCTCGATCGTCTCGGTGTTGCGGCGCGCGTCGTCGGCCGCGCCCGATGACAGCGACAGATAGTAGGAATTGGCCGCCACCAGCATCGCGGTGAAGGCCTCGCGGGATTTGCCGAGCGAGGGCCAGATCAGGGCGTCGCGATGGCCGGTGGCGCCTTCGATGATGGAATAGAGGCCGGCCATGTCCCTGGCCGGGCCCTGCACCTGGTCCTCATAGGTCTTGGCAATGGTGGCCTGCACGCTGCGCAGCTCGCCGAAACCGTTGAGGAAGCGGTCGGTGGTGCGCTCCAGCTCCTCGACCGAGCCCGACAGCATCGGGTCCTTGGCGGCGCGGTTGGTCAGCGTGCCCAGCACCGCCTCGCGCAGCAGCAGGATCTCGGCGAACAGGTCGGGGCTCGGCTGGTTGATGTAGCGGTGGATCAGATTGTGCAGGCGCCCGGTCTCGCTTTCGAGCAGCGCCAGGATCCGGTCGGATTCGCGCACCTGGCGCACGTCGTCCCAGGCCGAGCCCAGCACCTGCGCGCCGTTCCAGATCATGGCGACCAGCACCACCACCACGGCGGAGTTCAGCGCCGCGATCGACAGGATGCGCCAGCGGATCGGCACCGCCCGCAGCACGCCGACCAGCCGTGCGCGCAGCCGTCCGATCGGGCCGGACGGCCGGTCTGCGTGCTCGGTATGTCCAAGTGCAGCCAACGCGGCTCACTCCACCTTGCGAATACGTTCAATCAGCGCGGCCGCGGCGGGATCGCGCCCGGCCTTGGCGTAGATCGGGGCCATCGCGTCCTCGAACGGCTTGCGGTCGATCTCCCTGATGATGGTGACGCCGGCTTCCTGCGCCTTGCGCTGCGACTGCTCCTCGAGGTCGCGCCATTTCTCGCGCATGAACCGGCTGGAGCGCTGCGCGGCCTCCCGGAAGATCTTCTGGTCGTCCGGCGACAGGCTCTGCCAGGCCTTCAGCGAGATCACCAGCACCTCGGGGCTCATCGTGTGCTCGGTGAGCGTATAATGCCCGGCGTGCGTGTAATGATCCGTCGTCACGAAAGATGGCCAGTTGTTCTCGGCGCCGTCGATCAGATGGTTGGCGAGCCCGGTGAGCACCTGCCCATAGGGCATCTCGACCGGCTCGGCGCCGAGCGAGCGGATCATCTGGCTCATCAACTCCGACTGCTGCACCCGGATCCGCAATCCCTTGAGATCCGCGATGGTCTTCACCGGGCGGGCGCCGTTGTAGATCGACCGCGCCCCGGAATCGTAGAAGGCGAGCCCGACGAAGCCATAGGGCTCGAAGCTGTTCAGGATCTCGCTGCCGATCGGCCCGTCCAGCACCTTCTGCATGTGCTCGATGGACCGGAACAGGAACGGCATGGCGAGCACGTTCATCGCCGGCACGAAGTTGCCGATCAGCGCCACGTTGGTCCGGTTGAGGTCGATCGCGCCGGCCCGGGTCTGCTCGATGGTCTCCTTTTCCTCGCCGAGCTGGCGGGAGTGGAACACCTTGATCTCGTGGCGGCCGCCGCTGCGCTCGGCGATCAGCGCGCCCATGTAGCGCAGCGCCTGGACGGTCGGGTAATCCTCGGTCTGGGTATCGGCGGCGCGAAATTCGCGTGCAACGGCGCCCGTCGCACAGACGGCAAGCAGAAGCGCGACGACGATCACTCCGGTCCGCGAGAGTTCGGCACGGCTCAACACTGGCACACTCAACCCCTCAGTGGTGGAGTCTATGGCGGGAGCAAAAGGTTCAATGCAATCTAGCAGATGGTCGGGGGAAGGCCATCCCGCCCGGCGCGGCCGTGTAATTGTGCGGCGCGGCCGGCGTTCATTCCCGGTTGAAACCGGGTATGCCGCGCCGTAAGCAGGGTCGCCCGCCGTTCGGCGCGCGACACGGGAAGAGCCATCGTGACGTCAGCATTGCGCGTTTTGCGAATCGCCGCCGCCCTGGCGGCTCTCTCATTGGCTGCGCCCGTGCACGCCGCCACCGACATCGCGTGGTGGCACGCCATGTCCGGCGAGCTTGGGCGGCAATTGGAAAAGCTCGCCTCGGACTTCAACGCCTCGCAGTCCGATTACCGCATCGTGCCCGCTTACAAGGGCAACTACACCGAGACGGTGACCGCCGCGATCTTCGCCTTCCGCTCGCGCAGCCAGCCCGCCATCGTCCAGGTCAACGAGGTCGCCACCGCCACCATGACCGCGGCCAGGGGCGCGATCTATCCGGTGTTCAGCCTGATGCGGGACATGCACGAGCCGTTCTCGCTGACCGATTACCTGCCCGCGGTCTCCGGCTATTACACCGACGCGGCCGGCAATCTGTTGTCGTTCCCGTTCAACTCATCGACGCCGATCCTCTACTACAACAAGACCATGTTCCGCGACGCCGGCCTCGATCCGGAGGCGCCGCCGAAGACCTGGCCGGAGCTTGGCGCCGCCGCAAAGCGCCTGCGCGACCGTGGCGCTGCGTGCGGCTTCACCACGTCCTGGCCGTCCTGGATCCATGTCGAGAATTTCTCTGCTTTCCATAATTTGCCGCTGGCGACGCGCGGCAACGGCTTTGCCGGGCTCGATGCCGAGCTGACCATCAACAATCCGGTCGTGGTGATGCACATCGCCCAGCTCGCCGAATGGCAAAAGACAAAACTGTTCGACTATGGCGGCCGCGGACAAGCGGCCGAGCCGCGCTTTCAGAAGGGCGAATGCGGCATCTTCATCGGATCCTCGGCGACGCGCGCCGACATCAGAGCGAATTCGAAATTCGAGATCGGCTACGGCATGATGCCGTATTGGCCCGACGTGAAGGGCGCGCCGCAGAACTCGATCATCGGTGGCGCCACGCTGTGGGTGCTGCGCGACCGGCCGCGCGAGGAATACAAGGGCGTGGCGCGGTTCTTCGCCTATCTGTCGCAGCCCGGCGTGCAGGCCGCCTGGCATCAGAACACCGGCTATCTGCCGATCACCCGGGCCGCGTCCGAGCTGACGCGCGCGCAGGGCTTTTACGAGCGCAATCCGGGCTCGGCGATCTCGTTCGAGGAAATCACGCTCAATCCGCCGACGGAGAACTCGAAGGGCATCCGGCTCGGCTCCTTCGTCCTGATCCGCGGCGCGATCGAGGACGAGCTGGAGCAGGCGTTCGCCGGCCAGAAGAGCGCGCAGGCCGCGCTGGATTCCGCCGTCGAGCGCGGCAACAAGCTGCTTCGCCAGTTCGAGCGGGCAAGTCCGGAGCGGTAATGCATGTTGCGATTGGACACCGCTGCGACCTCGAGTGAGGTGCGCCCCCTCTCCCGCTTGCGGGGGAGGGCTGGGGTGGGGGTGTCTCCACAACGGGATAATCCCCTAGAGGAAAGAGCCCCCACCCGGCGCGGGACGATGCTTCGCATCGCCCGGAACGCGCCGACCTCCCCCGCAAGCGGGAGAGGTGCACCGTCTTCTTGGCTCGCACTGAATCAACAAAAAAACACCTGAATGACGATCGCTCCATCGCAAACACTGCCGGCCCTCACCGACTCCGAAAGCTTTCGCGCCTTTCGCTCCGCGTCCTCGCAATGGCTGCCGATCGCCCTCGACATCGCGCGCAGCCACGATCTCGATACCAGCGCGCCGCATGTGTTTGCGACCGGCACCAACCTCGTGGTTGGTCTCGGCGAGACGCTGATCCTGAAAATCTTCCCGCCGATGCTGCACGCACAATTCGTCTCCGAGCGCGGCTCGCTGATGCAGCTCGACGGCCATCTCGATCTGCCAATCCCCGAGATCGTCGCCGAAGGAACGCGAGACGGCTGGCCCTATCTCGTCATCACCCGTCTTGCCGGCAAGCTTGGCTCGGAGGTCTGGCCGCATCTGCCCGAAGCGCAGAAGGAGCGCCTGCTGCGCCAGATCGGCGAGACCATCGCGAGCGTCCAGCGCGTCCCGCTCGGACCGCTGGCGAACATCGAGCCGCGCTGGGACGACTTCATGCGTGCGCAGATGCTAGGCTGCCGTGCCCGGCACACGCGCCTCGGCCTCGCGCCGAAATTCCTCAAAGGCCTCGACGATCTCCTGCGCGATGCGGAAAAGCTCATTCCGATGGATGCGCCGCCGGTCTTTCTGGTCGGCGAGTACATCCCGGAGAACTTCCTGCTCGCCTGCGATGACGGCCAGTGGTCGCTCAAAGGCCTGTTCGACTTCGGCGACGTGCTGGCGGGATGGCGCGATTACGACCTGCTCGGCCCCGGCGCGTTCATGGCGGCGGGCCGGCCGGGGAGGGTGAAGAGCCTGCTCGAAGGCTTTGGCTATACGAAGCTCGACTATACGCTGAAGCGCCGGCTGATGGCCCTGATGCTGCTGCACCGCGCCAGCGACCTCAACAGCCACATCTGCATCGCGGGCTGGCAGGAGCAGGCGGATGACCTGGTCGAGCTGCAGGAGCTGATCTGGGCGGGTTGAGGCCGGTCAGCGCCGGCCCCGCCTCTCTCCGTCATTCCGGGGCGCCGCGGAGCGGCGAGCCCGGAATCCATGATCCTGCGCGTGCTGCCGCCCGATGGATTCCGGGCTCGATGCTGCGCATCGCCCTGGAATGACAGCCGTGCTTATCGGGCGGGCGCCAATCAAAATTCAGCCCATTGAATAGGCAAATCTGTATCTTTGTATGCAATCTCGGGAGATCGAGACGAAGGCCACGACGCGCCTAAATCGACATTTCATAAGCGATATCAGTTCATTAACTTGATCGTAAATACCCGTTAAGCCTTGGCACGAACTTTGCGAATCCGGTTCCAACCAAAAACTTTGAGTTGGAGCGATTTCATGAAGCGCCGCGATTTCCTCAAGTCCGTTTCCGGATTGGCCGCCGGGGCGGCGCTTCCGGCGATGCCTCAGGTGATTTCCTCGGCCTATGCCGACGCCCGCTCCGAGACGCTGCTGATCGTCTCGGAAGGCGGCCCGAACAATCTCGACATCCACGGCGTCGGCACCAACGTGCCCGGCTATGAGGTGTCCTGGAATTGCTACGACCGCCTGATCAGCCACGAGATGAAGAGCGGCCCCGGCGGGGTGCCCTATTACGACCGCGACAAGTTCAAGGGCGAGCTCGCCGAGGAGTTTAGGATCGACGACATGTCGGTCACCTTCAAGCTGAAGAAGAACGCCAAATTCCACGACGGGGCGCCCGTTACCGCCAAGGACGTGAAGTGGTCGCTCGACCGCGCCGTCAGCGTCGGCGGCTTTCCGACGTTCCAGATGAGCGCGGGCTCGCTGACCAAGCCCGAACAGTTCGTCGTGATCGACGACCACACGGTGCGCGTCGACTTCCTGAAGAAGGACAAGCTGACGGTCCCCGATCTCGCCGTGATCGTGCCCTGCATCGTCAACTCCGAGCTGGTGAAGAAGAACGCCAGCGAGAAGGACCCCTGGGGCCTCGAATTCACCAAGCAGCAGACCGCGGGCTCCGGCGCCTACAAGGTGGCGAAATGGACCGCGGGCACCGAAGTGATCATGGAGCGCAACGAGGATTGGGTCGGCGGCCCCTTGCCGAAGATCAAGCGCGTGATCTGGCGCATGGTGCCGCAGGCCGGCAACCGCCGCGCGCTGCTGGAGCGCGGCGATGCCGACATCTCCTACGAGCTGCCGAACAAGGACTTTCAGGAGATGAAGGCCAACGGCAAGCTCAACGTGGTGTCGCTGCCGTTCTCCAACGGCATCCAGTATATCGGCATGAACGTCACCAAGCCGCCCTTCGACAATCCGAAGGTGCGTCAGGCGGTCGCCTACGCGCTGCCCTATCAGAAGATCATGGACGCCGTGATGTTCGGCCTCGCCAACCCGATGTTCGGCGCGGCCAAGGACAAGGCGACCGAGGTCGCCTGGCCGCAGCCGCATAAATACAACACCGACATGGACAAGGCGAAGGCGCTACTGGCGGAGGCCGGCTACGCCAACGGCTTCGAGACCACGATCTCGTTCGACCTCAATTTTGCCGGCGTCAACGAGCCGCTCTGCGTGCTGGTGCAGGAGAGCCTGGCGCAGATCGGCATCAAGACCACCATCAACAAGGTGCCCGGCGCCAACTGGCGCACCGAATTGAACAAGAAGGAGATGCCGCTCTTCACCAACGTGTTCTCGGGCTGGCTCGATTACCCCGAGTACTTCTTCTACTGGTGCTATCACGGCAACAATTCCGTCTTCAACACCATGAGCTACAAGTCGGCGGAGATGGACAGACTGATCGACGGCGCCCGCACCGCCGCCGCGGCCGGCGACAAGTCAACTTACGATGCCGACGTGAAGGGCTTTGTCGATCTCGCCTTCACCGACATCCCGCGCATCCCGCTGTACCAGCCCTTCGTCAACGTCGCGATGCAGAAGAACATCAGCGGCTATCAATACTGGTTCCACCGGAGGCTCGATTATCGCGCGCTGGCGAAGGGGTGAGGTGTCGTGCGTGCGTGCGATCTGGCCGTGTCTTTCAGCTCTTGGAGTGAGGCTGCCACCGCTCCCTCATTCCCTCCCCCCTTGTGGGGGAGGGGCAGGGAGGGGGGTAGCCACAAACTCAGACCTCTCCCGGAGCCACCCCCCTCCCTAGCCCTCCCCCACAAGGGGGGAGGGAACGCAGCCGAACGTGCCGCACGATCTCGTTCCCATACGCAGCGCAGGAGCACCCCATGCTCACCATGATCGGCAAGCGCCTGATGTTTGCGATTCCCTCGCTGATCGGGGTCGTCATCGTCACCTTCCTGCTGACGCGCGCGCTGCCGGGCGATCCCGCCGCCTACTTCGCCGGCCCCGCTGCGACGAAGGAAGCCGTCGAGCAGATCCGGAAAAAACTCGGCCTCGACAAGCCGCTGATCGAGCAGTTCTTCCGCTACACGGCCGATCTCGCCCATGGCGATTTCGGCAATTCGCTGACGACGGGACAGCCGGTCGCTGCCGAAATCCGCAACCGCCTGCCGGCCTCTGCCGAGCTGACCTTGCTCGGTCTCATCGTCTCGGTCGTCATCGCCATCCCACTCGGCGTGCTCGCTGCAACACGGCCGGGATCATGGGTCGATCACTTATGTCGGGTGACGACGACAGCCGGCGTCTCGCTGCCGGTGTTCTTCACTGGCCTCGTGCTGGTCTATGTCTTCTATTTCCGGCTCGGCTGGTCGCCGGCGCCGCTCGGGCGTCTCGACGTGTTCTACAGTGCGCCGCCGACGGTGACCGGCTTCTATCTGATCGACACCTTGATCGCGCGCGATCTCGAAGCGTTCCGCTCGGCGCTGAGCCAGCTCATCCTGCCGGCGACGACGTTGGCGATCTTCTCGCTGGCGCCGATCGCACGCATGACACGCGCCTCGATGCTGGCGGTGCTCGCGTCCGAATTCGTCCGCACCGCGCGCGCCAGCGGCCTGTCACCTTCGACCGTGATCGTCACTTACGCCTTCCGCAATGCGATGCTGCCCGTGATCACCACGCTCAGCATGGTGTTCTCGTTCCTGCTCGGCGCCAACGTGCTGGTGGAAAAAGTCTTCGCATGGCCCGGCATCGGCTCCTACGCGGTGGAAGCGCTGATCTCGTCGGACTTCGCGCCGGTGCAAGGTTTTGTCCTGACCATGGCGGTCATGTACGTGCTGCTCAATCTCGTGATCGACATTTTGTACGGCGTGATCGATCCGCGCGTGCGGTTGGAAGGGTAGGGGGCATTCATGAGTTCTGTTGCGCCTGCTGTCGAGCCTGTCGGTCCCGCACGTACCTCGGGACTGGCTGCGATCCTCGAACAGACCCGCTACGTGCTCGGCGAGAACAAGGTCACGGGCTTTGCCTTCGCCTTGCTGATCCTGATCCTCGCCGCCGCGATCTTCGGTCCCTATGTGGTGCCGTACGATCCGCTCGCCTCGGATACAGCTGCTGCGCTGAAACCGCCATCGGCCGCGCACTGGTTCGGCACCGACCAATTGGGGCGCGATATCTTTAGTCGCGTCGTCGTGGCAACGCGGCTCGACACTTTTATCGCGGTCGCCTCCGTCGCGCTGGTGTTCCTGATGGGCGGCCTCGCCGGCATCGCTGCCGGCTATTTCGGTGGCTGGACCGATCGCATCGTCGGCCGCATCGCCGACACCATCATGGCTTTCCCGCTGTTCGTGCTGGCGATGGGCATCGTCGCCGCGCTCGGCAACACCGTGCAGAACATCATCCTCGCCACAGCCATCGTGAACTTCCCGCTCTACGCCCGCGTCGCGCGCGCCGAGGCCAACGTCCGCCGCAACGCCGGCTTCGTGCAGGCCGCGCGCCTCTCCGGCAACGGCGAATTCCGCATCCTCTTGGTGCACATCCTCCCGAACATCATGCCGATCATGATCGTGCAGATGTCGCTGACCATGGGCTACGCCATCCTCAATGCCGCCGGTCTCTCCTTCATCGGCCTCGGCGTCCGCCCGCCCACCGCCGAATGGGGCATCATGGTCGCCGAAGGCGCCGGCTTCATGGTGTCAGGCGAATGGTGGATCGCGCTATTCCCCGGCCTCGCCCTGATGATCGCCGTGTTCTGCTTCAACCTCCTGGGCGACGGCCTGCGCGACATCGTCGATCCCCAGCGGAGGACGTGATGATTGCTTTGTCTGAAGCCGGTGCTGCCGTTCGCCTCTCCCCGCGTGCGGGGAGAGGCCGGGCCGCGTTAGCGGACCGGGTGAGGGGGGGGCTCCGCGAACTCCTCTGCCAGCCGTTTGCGCGGAGAGAGGCCCCTCACCCCAACCCTCTCCCCGTAAGAACGGGGAGAGGGAGCGAGAGGCCCGTGCACGCCTCACGCGCAAACACCCGTCAAAAATTCTCCAATGATTCTAATCCCGTTCTACTGTGCATGGGGTTGTTTTCGCGTTTTTTGGTTCGTAGGCCCGCATGACCGCCCAGCCGCTGCTCGACGTCCAGGACCTCACCGTCGAATTCTCCACCCGCCGCGGCATCGTCAAAGCGGTGCAGCACGTCAACATCTCCGTCGCCAAGGGCGAGACGCTTGCCATCGTCGGCGAGTCCGGCTCGGGCAAGTCGGTGACGTCCTACGCGGTGATGCGCATCCTCGACCGCGCGGGGCGGATCGCCGAGGGCTCGGTGATGTTCTCCGGCATCGACGTCAAGGCCGCGACCGAGGACCAGATGCGCGATCTGCGCGGCCGCGAAGTCTCGATGATCTTTCAGAACCCGCGCGCCGCACTCAACCCGATCCGGAAAGTCGGCGACCAGATCGAGGACGTCTTGCGCACCCACGTGCAGCAGGCCCAAGTCAAGGATCACGGCGAGAAGGCGATCGAGGCGCTGGAGCAGGTCAAGATCGCCCGCCCGCGCGAGCGCTACCACGCCTATCCGTTCGAGCTCTCGGGCGGCATGTGCCAGCGTGTCGTCATCGCGCTCGCGCTCGCCTGCAATCCGCAGCTGCTGATCGCGGACGAGCCGACCACCGGCCTCGACGTGACCACGCAGAAGGCGGTGATGGACCTGATCGTGGAGCTGACCAAGCGCCGCGCGATGTCGACCATCCTGATCACCCACGATCTCGGCTTGGCAGCCGCCTATTGCGACCGCGTCGTGGTGATGGAGAAGGGCCGCGTGGTCGAAACCGCGAAAGCCGCCGACATCTTCGCCAACCCGCAGCATCCCTACACCAAGAAGCTGATGCGCGCGACGCCGCGGCTCGGCGTGAGCCTGCGGGATCTGCTGCCGGAGGAGGAGACTCTAGCCTCTCCCCGCGTGCGGGGAGAGGCCGACGCGCGGAGCGCGGCGGGTGAGGGGGGCTCTCCCAGCACCGTGCTCGCGGAGAGTCCCCCTCACCCCGACCCTCTTAGCGCGAGCGAAGCTCGTCGCGACCCCGCAAGCGGGGAGAGGGAGAAGACGCCGCTCCTCCTCATCGAAAAGCTCGTCAAGGAATACCCGCGCCAGGGCGCCACCGCCACGCTCGGAAAGCTGTTCGGCCGCAAGCCGCCGCTGGAGCCGGATGTCTTCCGCGCCGTTGACGGCATCAGCTTTTCGATCGGCCATGGCGAAAGCGTCGGCCTTGTCGGCGAGTCTGGCTGCGGCAAATCGACCACGTCGATGATGGTGATGCGCCTGCTCGACCAGACCTCCGGCCTGATCCAGTTCGACGGCGAGGACATCGGCGGCATCGCGCCGGCCTCGTTCGCCCGGCTGCCGCAGCGCAGCCGCATCCAGATGGTGTTCCAGGATCCGACCGACAGCCTCAACCCGCGCTTCACCGCCGCGCGCGCCATTGCCGACCCGATCATGCAATTGGGAGATATCAGGGGACGCGATGCGCTCCGCGCCCGCTGCGAGGAGCTGGCCACCATGGTCGGCCTGCCGCACAACCTGCTGGATCGTTTCCCGCATCAATTGTCCGGCGGCCAGAAGGCCCGTGTCGGCATCGCCCGCGCCATCGCGCTGCATCCCAAGCTGGTCATCCTGGACGAGCCGACGGCGGCGCTGGACGTCTCGGTGCAGGCTGTCGTTCTGAACCTGCTGCAGGACCTCAAGGCGCGGCTAGGTATGAGCTATCTGTTCGTCTCGCATGATTTGAATGTGGTGCGCTTGCTGTGCGATCGTGTCATTGTGATGCGGACGGGGCGAATCGTCGAAGAGGGCTCTTCCGAGCAGGTCTTGAGCGATCCGCAGGACGACTACACCAAGGAGCTGCTGACGGCGATCCCGCATCCGCCGCTGCAGGTACACTGAGCATGATCAGGAAAAGTGTGACGCGGTTTTCCGAAAAGATCATGCTCAAATGACAACCTAGAGAGCTAGTTTGGGAGCGTGATGGCCGAGCCGCTGGACGATTATATCGACGCCGTATCGAAAGCGCTGGCGCTGCCGGTCGAGGAGGCCTGGAGGCCCGCGGTGCGCGCCAATCTCGAAGTCTCGCTGCGCCTCGCTCGCCTGGTCGACGAATTCGCGCTGCCGGACGAGACCGAGCCGGCGCCGATTTTCACCGCTTGATGCTGCCATGACCAGCAAGCCAGAGATGACGGCCTCGGACATCGCGAGTGCGGTTGCGGGCCGCCGGATGTCCGCGCTCGATGCCACGGAAGCGGCACTTTCGCGCATCAAGCAGCATGACGGCATCCTCAATTCCTTCACCGACGTCACCGCCGATCGCGCCCGCGCCAAAGCGCGCGCCGTCGACGCCGATATCGCCGCCGGCAAGGAAGTCGGCCCGCTCGCCGGCGTTCCCTTCGCGGTGAAGAACCTGTTTGACGTCGCCGGGCTTCCGACGCGCGCCGGCTCGAAGATCAACCGCGATCGCGCGCCCGCAGCGCGCGATGCGACGCTGATCGAGCGGATGGAAGCCGCCGGCGCCGTGCTGGTCGGCGCGCTCAACATGGGCGAATACGCCTATGATTTTACGGGCGAGAACGTCCATGACGGTCCCTCGCGCAATCCGCACGACACCACGCGGATGACCGGCGGCTCCTCGGGCGGCTCCGGCAGCGCGGTCGGCGGCGCGCTGGTGCCGATCGCGCTCGGCTCGGACACCAATGGCTCGATCCGCGTGCCGTCCTCGTTTTGCGGCATTTTTGGTTTGAAGCCGACCTATGGCCGGCTGTCGCGCGCGCGCTCGTTCCCGTTCGTCGCGAGCCTCGATCATCTCGGCCCGTTCGCGCGCTCCGTCACCGATCTCGCGCTCGCCTATGACGTGATGCAGGGCCCGGACGCGGAGGACAGCGCCTGCACGACGCGCGGGCTGGAGCCGACGCTGCCGCTGATCGCCAATCCCGTCTCGGATCTGCGCATCGCGATCGCCGGCGGGTATTTCCAGAAGAACGTGTTTCCGGAAGCGGTCGAGGCCGTCAGCCGCGTCGCCAAGGCGCTTGGCGCAACGAAGGTGGTCGACGTTCCCGAAGCCGCGCGCGCCCGCGCGGCCGCCTATGTCATCACCACCACCGAAGGCGCGTCGCTGCATCTCGATCGCCTGCGCAAGCGGCCGAACGATTTCGATCCTGCGGTGCGCGACCGGCTGATCGCTGGCGCGATGGTGCCGGCGCCGATGGTCGATCGGGCGCAAAAATTTCGGCGCTGGTATCGCGCGCAGCTCGCCGAGATCTTCAAGACCGTCGACGTGCTGCTCGCGCCGGCAACGCCCTGCACCGCGCCAAAGCTCGGGCAGGTGAATTTCAACCTCGACGGCGTCGAGCTGCCGGTGCGCGCCAATATCGGCGTCCACACCCAGCCGATCTCCTTCATCGGCCTGCCGGTGGTGGCCGTCCCGGTGCCGCTCGAGCCGCTGCCGATCGGCGTGCAGATCATCGCTGCGCCCTGGCGCGAGGACATCGCGCTCCGCGTCGCCTACGCTTTGGAAAAGATGGGCGTCGCGGCAGCGCCCGCGCCGAGAGGACTCTGACATGGAGATCGATCTCCCTGAGGTGATCGCGGAAGTCAAAGCCGCATTCGATCGTTATGAGCAGGCCCTCGTCAGTAACGATGTCGCCGTGCTCGGCGAGCTCTTCCGCAACGATCCCCGCACGCTGCGCTACGGCATCGGTGAGAACCTCTACGGCTACGAGGCGATCAACGGCTTCCGCGCCGCGCGCTCGCCGGTCGGCCTGAACCGCCGCACCGCCAAGACGGTGATCAGCAGCTATGGCCGCGACACGGCGGTGGCCTCCACCCTGTTCTACCGCGATACGGCGCCCGGCAAGGTCGGCCGGCAGATGCAGACCTGGATTCGCTTTCCCGAGGGCTGGCGCGTCGTCGCCGCCCATGTCAGCATGATCGACGAGCCGAAAGAGACCTGACCGCATGACGCTCGACGATCTTCCGCAGGGAGCACTGCCGGCCGAGCCGGTGGTGCCCCGCGTCGACCGTGCCTCGCCATCGCTGCAGAAGGTCACGCGCGCCGAGGAGCTGCGCCTGCAGCTCGCCGACGAAATCGTGCGCGGCACCCTGGCCCCCGGCGCGCCCCTGGACGAGACCGACATCGCGCGCCGCTTCAGCGTCTCGCGCACGCCGGTACGCGAAGCGCTGCGTCAGCTCGTGGCCAGCGGCCTCGTCGAAGCGCGTGCCCATCGCGGCGCGGTGGTGGCGCAGCCCTCGATCGAGCGTCTGACGAGCATGTTCGAGGCCATGGCCGAGCTCGAGGCGCTGTGCGCCGGGCTCGCCGCCGAGCGCATGTCCGCGGCCGAGCGCCATGGGCTGGAAGCCATCCACGAGGAGCTGCGGGTGCTGAGCTACACGGGCAATCCCGATCGCTTTCACGAGGTCAACGAACGCTTCCACAACGCGATTTATGCGGGATCGCAGAACGGCTACATCGCCGAGATCACGCTGGCGACGCGGGTGCGCGTGCAGCCGTTCCGCCGCGCCCAGTTCCGCAACCTCGGCCGTCTCGCCAAGTCGCAAGCCGAGCACGACCGCGTCGTCGTCGCCATCATGCGCGGCGACAAGCAGGGCGCAGCCGCCGCGATGCGCGCGCATATCGAGCTGGTACGCGGGGAGTACGAGATTTACGCGGTGTCGGTGTAGGGCACGTCCGTGTCCCGGACGCGATGCAGCGCGTAGCGCTGCTCCGCAGAGCCGGGACCCATCTATCCATCTCGCACAGCAGCTCTATGGGTCCCGGTTCAGCAGCGCACCACTGCGTGATGCGCTGCGCCCGGGACACGAGACCTACGTCTTGGCAGCTTCCGCCATGAATTTCCGCCATCCCCCAAACGCCGTGATGTCGCGCGCGTCGCCCAGCACTTCGGGCTCGACGAGAAACCCTTTCACGCTGCGGCCATCGGCAAGGCGCACCGTGCCGATCGCCATCGGCGAAGGAATCGCATTGACGAATTTGCCGAAGGCGGACGGCGACAGCGACCAGATCTCCAGCTCGATGGCGGCGCCCTTGCCGGCTGCGACGCGCAGCATGCCGGGTTTCGGCGGCGTGGTCTTGAGCGCGTAGAGCTTGTAGTCGGGCGCAGTTCTGGTTGCCTCGATCAGGCGCCCGTTCAGTGCCTTCAATTCGCCGTTGAGCACCATGCCGGACAGATGTGCGCCGACGACCGCGATCGGGATCTCGTCGCCGCTGCTTGGCGGCAGCGGCGACAGCGGAGCTTGCGCCGTGCCCTTCGCGCCGAGACTCAGCTTGGTATCGGCATGGAAGACGCGACCGATGCTCGCGAGCAGCGCATCATGCCCCGCGGGCGCGAGCAGCGTGATGCCGAACGGAATGCCGTCGCCGCGCATCGACGCCGGCAGCGCGAGGCCGCAGAGATCGAGCAGATTGACGAAATTGGTGTAGGTGCCGAGCCGGCTGTTGAGCTCGATCGGATTGGCGAGCACCTGCGCGGTCGTATAGGCGGTCGGCGCGGTCGGCAGCACCAGTGCGTCGATATTGGCGAACGTCCGCTCGGCGATCTTGCGCAGGCCCTGCAGGCGATAGAGCGCCGAGAACGTGTCCGCAGCGGTGAGCCGCGCGCCGGCCGCGGTGATCTCGCGCGTCACCGGATGAATCGAATCGGGCGCGGACGCCAGCAGATCCTTGATCACGAGGTAGCGTTCGGCGACCCAGGGGCCCTCATAGAGCAGCCGCGCCGTCTCGTAGAACGGCTCGAGGTCGAATTCGACCAGCGTTGCGCCAAGCGCAGTCCAGCGCTTCAGCGCATCGGCGTAGGCGGCTTCCGCTTTCTTGTCGCCGAAAAAGATCAGCTGTCCGTTGCGCGGCACGCCGAGGCGCAAGCCTGCCGGGAACGGCGTGAGCGCGTCCAGCGGCCGGTCGCGCGAGAACGGATCGGCCGGGTCCGGCCCCGCCATCACGGACAGCGCCAGTGCGGCATCGTCCACGGTCAGCGCAAACACCGAGATGCAATCGAGCGTGCGGCAGGCCGGCACCAGCCCCGCATTCGAGACCATGCCGAGGCTCGGCTTCAGCCCGACGATGTTGTTGAGCATCGCCGGCACGCGGCCCGAGCCGGCGGTGTCGGTGCCCAGCGACAGCGGCACCAGCCCCGCGCCGACCGCCACCGCGGAGCCCGAACTGGAGCCGCCGGGAATAAGATCCTCGCGGATCGAATTCTTGGGAACGCCGTAGGGCGAGCGCACGCCGACGAGGCCGGTGGCGAACTGGTCGAGATTGGTCTTGCCGATGATGATGGCGCCGGCCGCGCGCAGCCGCGCCACCGCAGTCGAGTCATGCGTCGGCGCAGTGGAGAAGGCCGGGCAGGCCGCCGTGGTCGGAAAGCGCAGCGCGTCGATATTGTCCTTCACCGCAACGGGCACGCCGTAGAGTGGCAGGCTGGCGGTGTCCTTCGTGGCGAGCCTCTCAGCCTCCGCGATCGCATCCTTTTCGTCGCGCAGGCTGATGAAGATGGCGGGATCATTGTGGTCGCGGATGCGCTGATAGGTCCGCGCGACCGTCTCTGCCGGCGTCAACGTGCCCGCGCGATGCGCGGCCACAATCGCGGCGATCGTTTCAGGCTGCTCAGCCCCCATTTCAGCCCCCATGGCGACAAAACTCCGGCAACTGCTTCACCCCCCGGAGTGAAGCAAGCGATGTGCCATTGTGTACATTATCCGGGCAGGACGGAGGCTGCGGATATGATCCGTGGGATCAGTGGCTTGCGGGATATTTTGGCAGGCGGGCGGGCCGTGCCGTCAGCGCCCCGTGACGGGCATCTGCCCAAATCTTGGGCAGCCGAGATCAGGTGAAGCCAGCGAGGATCCGCAGCAGCTGCGCCCGGTTTTCCTTGCCGATCTTCTCTTCGACATGCCGCTCGTGCTCGGCCGCGAGCCGCTTGAATTTCGCCAGCGCCGTCTCGCCCTGGGTCGTGAGATGCAGCGCATGCGAGCGACGGTCCGCCTTCGATTTGACCCGCTTCACGAGCTTGCGCTGTTCGAGGCTGTCGAGCAGGTGCACCAGCCGGGCGCGCTCGATGCCAAGGCGCTTTGCCACCGCCATCTGCGACAGGCCCGGATTAGCGCCGATCACGGTCAGCACCGAATATTGCGTCGGTCGGATGTCGACATCGCCGAGCGTTCTGATGAAGTCCTGAAAGATCCAGATCTGGAAGCGCCGCACCGCATAGCCGGCGTGCCCGACCAGTGCGTCGAGGCCGATATCGTCGGCCATGTCCCGAGGCGCCGCGCCGTTGCCGGCGCGTCTGCGTGCGGAAGTCTGGGCTGAGGTGGCTGTCAAATCGCGTCTCCTGCCGGACTATTCTTGTAACGTCATTATAGCGCGGGCGGAAGATTGTTGTTGACGACAACAATTGTCATGCCCAACATTATGGCCAAAGCAGCCCGGAACGAGGCTGCGGCCGATCCGGGATCCGGGCGGAGGAGGAAGTCATGACAACCGCCGCTCGCGGCGATGCCGCAAGCCTGTTTGCAACGCCACGGACCGTCGCCGAGCATCGCGCCGACGGCAGCATCGTGCTGCGCTCGCCCGACCCCTTGCGCGACGGCGCGCGCTGCGTCGGCGACTGGCTGGAGCAATGGGCGCGGCAAACGCCGGATGCGACCTTCCTTGCCGAGCGCGGCGACGTCGAGGCGCCCTGGACCACCGTCAGCTATGCGCAGGCGCTGCGCCAGGTGCGTGCGGCGGCGTCCTGGATCCTGGCACAGGGTCTGAGCGCCGAACGCCCGCTCGCGATTCTCTCCGACAACAGCATCGACCACGCGCTGCTGGCGCTTGCGGCCCAGCATGTCGGCGTGCCCTCGGCGGCGATTTCGCCGGCCTATTCGTTGATGTCGAAAGATTTTGACAAGCTCAAGAGCATGATCGCACTGCTCGAGCCGGGCGCGATCTATGTCTCCGCCATGAAACCATTTGCGGCAGCGCTGGCGGCGATCAAACCGCTTCACACGGCCCAGATCATCAGCGGCATCGACGGCGATGCCGATGCGTTGGCCTTCGGCGCCATTGCAACAACGCCTGAAACGCCCGACGTCGCAACGGCGTTCGCCGCGGTGACGCCCGACACGATCGCCAAATTCCTGTTCACCTCGGGGTCGACAGGTACGCCCAAGGCCGTCATCAACACCCAGCGCATGCTGACCTCGAGCCAGCAGGCCAAGGCGCAGACCTGGACATTTCTGGAGCAGGGTGGTCGCGATCTCGTCATTCTCGACTGGCTGCCCTGGAGCCACACCTTCGGCGCCAACCACAATTTCAACCTCGTGCTGCGCAATGGCGGCTCGCTTTATATCGACGGCGGCAAGCCTGCGCCCGGGCTGTTTGCGACGTCGCTGGCCAATCTGAAAAGCGTGATGCCGACGGTCTATTTCAACGTGCCGCGCGGATTCGACATGCTGATCGCGGCGCTGCGCGGCGACGAGGAGCTGCGCCACCGCTTCTTCAGCGAGGTGAAATTCGCCTTCTATGCCGGTGCCGCGTTGCCGCAGAACCTCTGGGACGCGCTCGAAGAGCTCTCGATCAGGACCGTCGGCCGCGCGATGCCGATGGTCTCGGCCTGGGGCTCGACCGAGACGTCGCCGCTTGCGACCGACTGCCATTTCCTCGCGGAGCGCTCCGGCAATATCGGTGTCCCCATTCCCGGCACCGAGCTGAAGCTCGTCGCCTCCGGCGACAAGCTCGAGGTGCGGGTACGTGGTCCCAACGTCACGCCGGGCTATTGGAAGGCGCCGGAGCTGACCAGGCAGGCCTTTGATGAAGAGGGTTTTTATCTCATCGGCGATGCGGTGAAGCTTGCCGATCGCGCGCGGCCGGAGCGCGGTCTGTTCTTTGACGGCCGGGTGGCCGAGGATTTCAAGCTCAATTCCGGCACCTGGGTCAGCGTCGGCACGCTGCGCGTTGCCGGCATCGCCGCGCTGGCGCCGCTGGCGCAGGATATCGTGGTGTCAGGTCATGGCGGCGACGAAGTGCGCTTCCTGGTGTTCCCCAACGTCGCGGCCTGCCGTGCTCATGCCGGCCTGGGCGAGACGGCTGATGTGCACGAGGTGCTCGCGCATGCCAAGGTCAGGAGCGCCATTGCGCAGGGACTGGTGAAACTGAAGCAGGACGGCCCCAATTCCGCCGGCCACGCCACGCGCGCGCTGCTTCTCGCCGAGCCGCCGTCGGTCGATGGCGGCGAGATTACCGACAAGGGCTACATCAACCAGCGCGCCGTGCTGACCCGCCGCGCCAATGCGGTGGCGAGGTTGAGCGATGATGCGTCGGGCGAGTGGATTGGGCTGTAAAGGCCGAGTTAGCGAAGCCACATTCCGCTGTCATTCCGGGGCGCGCCTCTTGGCGCGAGCCCGGAATCCATTTCACCGCAGGGGTGTTGCACGATGGATTCCGGGTTCGCGCTACGCGCGCCCCGGAATGACGAGCGGATAGGCCAATCCCGCTGCCGCAATATATTGCTGATTCTTTTGTTGCCTAAGCAACTAATCTGTGCGAACCGTTCCAGACCAGGACCACGGCGGGGAAACCGCCGGGTCCGATCTCGGAGGAAACGATGCTCGGCAGGAAGGGTGCCGCGGGCAAGCGCGGGCGCATGCCTGGAGGTGGCGACAGGGCGCGGCCGCGGTGCGGTGCGTCAGGTGTAGCCACTGTCCGTGACCGCGCCGAGATTTTCGTGCAGCCGGCGGAGCAGGCCGATCAGCACCTCGCGCTCGTCCTTGCTCAGGCAGGACAACAGCCGCCGCTCGCGTTCGAGCGCTGCGGCGATCACCTTGTCGTGGGTGCTGCGGCCCTTCGCCGTCAGCGAAATCGAATGGGTGCGGCCGTCATGGGGGTCGGTGCGGATCGAGATCAGCCCGCGCTTCTCGAGGCCCGCCAGCGTCCGGCTCACCGGCCCCTTGTCGAAGCCGATGACGTGACAGATGCGCGAGGCCGGAATGCCGGGCTCGATCGCCAGCAGCGACATGATCCGCCATTCCGTGACGTTGACGCCGAACTCCCGCTGATAGAACGCGGTCGCGCTGTTCGAGAGCTTGTTGGCGATGAAGGTGACGAAGGCCGGGACGTAACGCTCGAGATCGAGCGTCGGTCCCGCCTCTGCGGGCGCAGGCTTGTGGCGGGGTCTGGTCGAAGGCGCAGGCATGTCGGCGTTCTGTCTCGCGGTGAGGCCACCGACCTAAAGGCATGCGCCGCGCTTTCACAAGATCAAAATGAGAGAGGTCTCCCATGACCGCATCCGGCACCCCTGCATCGACAGGCTCTGCGGCCGTCCCGCATCTCGACGTCGATCCCTTCGACATGAATTTTTTCGCGGACCCGTATCCGACGCATCAGCGGCTGCGGGAGGCAGGGCCGGTGGTCTACCTCGACAAATGGAACGTCTATGGCGTGGCGCGCTATGCCGAGGTCCATGCGGTCCTGAACGATCCCGCGACGTTCTGCTCCAGCCGCGGCGTCGGCCTGTCCGACTTCAAGAAGGAGACGCCGTGGCGGCCGCCGAGCCTGATTCTCGAGGCCGATCCGCCCGCGCACACCCGCACCCGCGCCGTGCTGTCGAAGGTGCTGTCGCCGACCGTGATGAAGCAGGTGCGCGACCGCTTTGCCGCCGCTGCGGAGGAGCGGGTGGATGCGCTGCTGCACAAGCGCAGCTTCGACGCGATCACCGATCTCGCGGAAGCCTATCCGCTCTCGATCTTTCCGGATGCGCTGGGCCTGAAGGCGGAGGGACGCGAGCATCTGATTCCCTATGCCAGCGTCGTGTTCAACGCGTTCGGTCCGCCCAATGAGCTGCGCCAGCAGGCGATCGCGCGCTCGGCGCCGCACCAGGCCTATGTCGCCGAGCAATGCCAGCGCGACAACCTCGCGCCCGGTGGCTTCGGCGCCTGTATCCACGCCCGGGTCGACGACGGCGAGATCACCGCGACCGAGGCGCCACTGCTGGTGCGCTCGCTGCTGTCGGCCGGCCTCGACACCACCGTCAACGGCATCGGCGCGGCGGTCTATTGCCTTGCGCGCTTCCCCGACCAGTGGCAGCGCCTGCGCGCTGATCTGACGCTGGCACGCAACGCCTTCGAGGAGGCCGTGCGGTTCGAAAGCCCGGTGCAGACTTTCTTCCGGACCACCACTCGCGATGTCGAGCTGTCAGGCGCGACGATCGGCGAGGGCGAGAAGGTACTGATGTTCCTCGCCGCCGCCAATCGCGATCCCAGACGCTGGGACGAGCCTGATAGCTACGACATCACGCGCCGCACCTCCGGTCACGTCGGATTCGGCTCGGGCATCCACATGTGCGTCGGCCAGCTCGTCGCCCGCCTCGAAGGCGAGGTGATGCTGACGGCGCTGGCCCGGCGCATCGCGAAGATCGAGATCACGGGCGAGCCGAAGCGTCGCTTCAACAACACGCTGCGCGGGCTCGACAGCCTGCCCGTCACGATCACCCCGGCCTGACCAGGAGCTTTGATGCCCGCCATCACTTTCATCCATCCCGACGGCAAGTCCGAGCGCGTCGAGACCGCGGACGGGGAGAGCGCCATGCAGGCCGCGACCCGACACGGTCTCGACGGCATTCTGGCCGAATGCGGCGGCAACGCCATGTGCGCGACTTGCCATGTCTATGTCGACGAGGGCTGGCTCGCGCGGCTGCCCGGCATGGCCGACGACGAGGATGCGCTGCTTGACGGCACCGCGAGCGAGCGGCTGCCCAACAGCCGGCTGTCCTGCCAGATCAAGATCACGCCGGAGCTCGACGGGCTCGTCGTGAAGCTGCCGGAGCGGCAGGTCTGAGTCTCGACGCGCCGGCAACGACCGGCGCGGCAAACCATCAAACAGGGGAGGGAACCATGAAACATCTGAAATGGACGCTTGCGCTGGCCGCGAGCCTGGTGACCGGCGCGGCGAGCGCCGAGATCTCGGACAATGTCGTGCGCGTCGGCGTGCTCAACGACATCTCCGGCATCTTCCAGGACACCAACGGCATGGGCTCGGTGGAAGCCGCGCGCATGGCCGCGGAGGATTTCAACGGCGGCGGCAAGAACATCAAGGTCGAGATCGTCTATGCCGACCACCAGAACAAGGCCGATGTCGGCAATGCCATTGCGCGCAAATGGCTCGACGTCGAGGGTGTCGATGCCATCGTCGACGTGCCGAACTCGGCCGTAGGCCTCTCCATCAACACGCTGCTGCGCGACAGCCGCATGACGTTCCTGGCGTCCTCGACCGCAAGCTCCGATCTCACCGGCAAGGCCTGCTCGCCCAACACCATCCAATGGGTCAACGACACCTGGGCGACCGGCAACACCACGGCGGCCGCGATGGTCTCGCGTGGCGGCAAGGACTGGTATTTCCTCACAGTCGATTTCGCGCTCGGCAAGGGCATCGAATCGGAAGCGCAGAAATACATCGAGGCGCATGGCGGCAAGGTGCTTGGCTCCTCCAAGCACCCGCTCGGCACCTCCGACTTTGCCTCCTTCCTGTTGCAGGCGCAGGGCTCGAAGGCTCAGGTGATCGGCCTTGCCAATGCCGGCGGTGACACCATCAACGCGGTGAAGCAGGCCGCCGAGTTCGGCATTCAGCAGAACGGGCAGCGGCTCGTCGCCTTCCTGCTCTTCATCAACGACGTCCACGGCATGGGCATCAAGGTCGCGCAGGGCCTCCAGCTCATGGAAGCCTTCTACTGGGACATGAATGACGACACCCGCGCCTTCGCCAAGCGGTTCGCCGCCCGTCCCGGCATGAACGGCAAGATGCCGAGCGGCAACCAGGCCGGCGTCTATGCCTCGACGCTCGCTTATCTCAACGCGGTCGCGGCGACCGGCAGCGACAATGCCAAGGACGCGGTGCCGCAGATGAAGAAGTTCAGAGGCAAGGACAAGCTGTTCGGCGACACCACCATCCGCCAGGACGGCCGCGTCGTGCACCCGATGTACCTGTTCGAGGTGAAGAAGCCGGAGGAGTCGAAATATCCCTACGACTATTACAAGCTGGTCTCGACGATTCCGGCCGACCAGGCGTTCCGCCCGCTGGCGGAGGGCGGGTGCGAGCTGGTGAAGTGACGATGTTGCGGCGAGTGCCGCTGCACCCTCTCCCCTTGTGGGAGAGGGTGGCTTCGATGCGAAGCATCGAAGCCGGGTGAGGGGTTCTCTCGTCACGAATAGTGTTGCGAGTGGAGAGAACCCCTCATCCGGCGCTTCGCGCCACCTTCTCCCACAAGGGGAGAAGGAAGAAAGACCTACACTACCTTACTGCTCCCCTGGGTGATCAGCCGCGCTGCCCGCTGGTCCCGCGCGTAGATCCAGAGCCAGCTCAGCGCGACACTGAGCCGGTGGCGCAGGCCGATCAGGAAGTAGATGTGGGCGATGCCCCAGATCCACCATGCGATCGCGCCGCGCAGCTTGAAGCGGCCGAAGTCGATCACGGCGAGGCGCTTGCTGATCTGGGCGAGGCTGCCGGCATGCTTGTAGCGGAACGCGCCCTTTGTCTCGCCTCGCAGTCGCGCCTTGATCGTTTCGGCGACGTGACGGCCCTGCTGCTTGGCGGCCGGCGCGATGCCTGGCACCGGCTTGCCGTCCCAGGCGTTGATGCTGACGGTATCGCCGATCGCAAAGATCTCGGGATGGCCTGGTATCGTCAGGTCGTCTTCGACCTGTACGCGCCCGGCGCGATCGGATGGCGCGTCCAGCCATTCTGCGGCGGGCGAGGCGCGGACGCCGGCGGCCCAGATTCGCGTCTTGGCCTCGAGCAGCTTGCCGCCGAACACCACGCCCTCACGATTGATCTCGGTGACGGCCTGCCCCAGCACGACCTCGACGCCGATCTTCTCCAGCGAGGCCTGCGCATAGGCCGAGAGATCGTCGGCGAAGCCCGCGAGCACGCGCGGCCCCGCCTCGATCAGCACCACGCGCGCCTTGGTCGTGTCGATGTTGCGGAAATCGCCGGGCAAGGTGTGACGCGCCATCTCGGCGATGGTGCCGGCGAGCTCGACCCCGGTGGGGCCGGCGCCGACGATGACGAAGGTCAGCCGCGCCGCGCGCTTCGCCGGATCGGTCTCGCGCTCGGCGCGCTCGAACGCCACCAGGATGTGGCGGCGCAGCGTGGTGCCGTCCTCCAGCGTCTTCAGGCCCGGCGCGAACTGCTCCCATTCGTCGTGGCCGAAATAGGCGTGACGCGCGCCGGTGGCGAGCACCAGCGTGTCGTAGGGCACCTCGCTGCCGTCGTCGATCAGCACGCAGCGCCTTGCCGCGTCGACGCCGCTGACCGTCGCGAACAGCGTCGTCACCTCGGGCCTGTCTCGCATCAGGTGGCGGATCGGCCAGGCGATCTCACTGGTGGCGAGCGAGGCGGTTGCGACCTGATAGAGCAGCGGCTGGAACAGATGATGGTTGCGGCGGTCGATCAGCGTGATCTCGACCGGCGCACCCGCAAGCCGGTAGGTCGCCTCCAGCCCGCCGAAGCCGGCGCCGACGATGACGACGCGATGCGGTGTCGTGGTCATGATGTGCCCTCGAATCTCGCTGCTCCACATCCCCATTTAAGTGCGGATCGGACGCTGCGGTCCAATAGCTGTCATCAATCGCCGCATAGGCCGGATGTATCGATCGGGCGCGAAAAAGCGCCGCAGGGTTGATCTAAGTAAGTAGAATTATATTTCTTGCCATCGCCGATTGGGGCGAAATATGGTGCAGGGGCGGGCGCTGAGCCATTGGCGGCGCGACAGATTTTGCGTTCAATAGAGACAGGCCCGGGGCGGCGATCACCCCGTTTTCCGGGACCGATAATAAGGAGGGGAGTGGTTATGAGGACGGCATTCTGGCTGGCGGGCGCAGCGGCGCTGGTGCTGGCGAGCCCGGCATTCGCCGGCGACACCATCAAGATCGGTTTCGTTTCGACCTTCAGCGGCCCGACCGCCGTGATCGGCAACGATATGCGCAACTCCTTCGAGCTCGCGCTGGATCACATGGGCCGCAAGATGGACGGCAAGCCGGTCGAGGTCATCTACGAGGATGACGGGCAGAAGCCCGATGTCGGCAAGCAGAAGACCGAGAAGCTGGTGCAGTCCGACAAGGTCGATTTCATCGTCGGCTACATCTGGTCGAACGTGCTGCTGGCCTCGCTGAAGACCGCGGTCGACTCGCAGACCTTCCTGATCTCGGCCAACGCCGGCCCGTCGCAGCTCGCCGGCGAACTCTGTTCGCCTTACGTGTTCTCGACCTCCTGGCAGAACGACCAGACGCCGCAGGCTATGGGCCTCTACATGAACCAGAAAGGCGTCAAGAGCGTGTTCCTGATCGGGCCGAACTACGCGGCCGGCAAGGACATGCTCGCGGGCCTGAAGAACACGTTCAAGGGCGAGATCAAGGGCGAGGAATACACGGTGTGGCCGAGCCAGCTCGATTTCTCAGCCGAACTCTCCAAGGCGCGCGCCTCGGGCGCGGAGTCGATCTTCGTGTTCTATCCGGGCGCCGCCGGCGTGCAGTTCCTCAATCAATATGCGCAGGCCGGCCTGAAGAGCACGATGCCGCTCTACACCGCCTTCACGGTGGACGAGCTCTCGCTGCCGCTGCAGAAGGAGAACGCGCTCGGCGTGCCCGGCGCGCAGGAATGGGTCAACGACCTCCCGAACGAGCAGAACAAGCGCTTCGTCGCCGACTACCGCAAGAAATATCCCGGCCTGCGCCCGACCTATTACGGCGCGCAATCCTATGACGCCGCCCAGCTCATCAACAGCGCGGTGGTCGCGGTGAAGGGCGACACCAGCAAGAAGGACGCAATGAAGGCCGAGATGGAGAAGGCCAACTTCAAGTCGCTGCGCGGCGCGTTCAAATACGGCAAGAACCACATCCCGGTGCAGAGCTTCTATCTCCAGGACGTCGTGAAGGACGCCGAAGGCCAGCTCTCGCTGAAGACGGTCGCAACCATCGTGGAGAACGACCAGGATCGTTTCCACGACAAGTGCAAGATGAAGTAGCTACAAGCGACGTTGCCCCTTCTCCCCTTGTGGGAGAAGGTGGCGCGAAGCGCCGGATGAGGGGTATCTCTCCGCAGATTCCCTGCGAGAGTTGATCGCACGGATAGAGACCCCTCACCCGTCTCGCCGCTTTGCGGCGAGCCACCCTCTCCCACAAGGGGCGAGGGGAAGAGGTGTCTACACCCTTGGCATGCTCGCGGGCCGCACTTCGCGGGCCTGGGCTGCGAGCCTGATCCCGGCATTCGCCGCACCGAACCCCTGATAATCCCTGCGCTCGACGATCTCGAAGAAGAACCGCTCGTCGAAAATGTGGGTGTAGACCTGGAAGAACTCGCCGTCGCCCTCGCGGTCGTAGAGGATGTGGTTGGCGCGCAGCTGCGCCATCAGCTCGGGCGCGAGGTCGTATTTGGCTTCGATGTCGTCGTAGTAATTGTCGGGGATATCCAGGAAATCCGCGCCGCGCTTGCGCATCTCCGCGACCGTCGCAAAAATGTCCCGGCACGAGAATGCGACGTGCTGCACGCCCGAGCCGAAGAACTCCGAGATGAAGCGTGCCGGCAACGTCCGGTTGGCGGAGGAGCCGTTGAGCACGAAGCGCAGGCTCTGGTCGGCGTTGATGATGGCCTGGCTCTGCACCAGGCCTCGGGGATCGGCGATCTCCATCTGCGGCAGGCGCTTGAGGTCGAGGATGCCGGTGTAGAACAACAGCCAGGACAGCATCTCGTCATAGGGCATCGACTGCGCGATGTGATCGACGGCGAGCAGCGCGTCCGCGCCTTTGTCGCTCGCAACAGGCTCGAAATCCGTGTCCCAGTTCTTGCCGGCCTGGTCGAGGAAATACAGCAGGCTGCCGCCGACGCCGTGGATCGCCGGGATTTCGAGCTCGCCCGGCCCGACCGGCTGGTAGAAGGTGCGCGCCTTCAGCATCTCCGCACGCTGCATGGCAAGGCCGGCATTGTCGACATCGAGCGCAATCGCGCAGACGCCGGGGCCGTGCGTCACATAATGCGAATGCGCAAAGCCGTCGGTTTCGCTGTTGATGACGAGTTCGACCTTGCCCTGCGACCAGCGCTCCACCGCCTTGCTGCGATGCGCGCCGGTCTTGCGGAAGCCGAGCTGCGCCAACAGGCGGGCGAGCTCGCCCGCCTTGGTCTCGTTGACGGCAAACTCGATGAACCCGGTGCCGCGGCTCTTCGCTTTCGGCGCCAGCGGTTCGGCGGCGAATCTCGGCCAATCCGGCGCAAGCTGGTCCTCCAGCAGGATCAGCGAGCGCACGCCGTCGAGCGCGGTCTGCGCAGCGGAGCCGGCGCGGAACTGGTCGTTGAAGATCTCCAGTGACAGCGGCCCGACATAGCCGGTCGCCGCGATCGCCGCCATGAACTCACCGACCGGCAGATCGCCCTGGCCGGGGAAGGAGCGGAAATGCCGGCTCCACGACAGGATATCGAGCTCGAGCTTTGGTGCGTCGGCAAGCTGCACCAGAAAAATCTTGTCGCCGGGAATCGAGGCCATCGCGCGGGTCGGAAGGCCCGGCGCCAGCGCGTGGAAGCTGTCGAGGATGATTCCGATCGCGGGATGATCGGCGCGGCGCACGATCTCCCAGGCGTCGCGATAGTCGTTGACATGACGTCCCCAGGCCAAGGCCTCGTAGCCGACGCGCAAGCCCCGACTGGCGGCGCGCTCGCCCAGCTCGCGAAAATCGTCGGCGGCGCGATCGATGCCGCCGAGCGAGGCGGGCGAGACGTTGGAGCAGATCAGCAGCAAATCGGTGCCGAGCTCCTGCATCAGATCGAACTTGCGTTCCGCGCGGGCAAAATTGCGTGCGCGCTGCGGCTCCGGCATGCCCTCGAAATCGCGGAACGGCTGAAACGCGCAGATCTCGAGATTGAGATCCTTGCAGAGCTTCGCGATGTCGCGCGGGCCGGCGCCGAACGACAGCAAATCGTTCTCGAAGATCTCGACCCCGTCGAAGCCGGCTGACGCGATGGCGCGGAGCTTCTCGTCGAGAGCGCCTGAGAGGGAGACGGTTGCGATCGAGCGCTTGTTCATGTTGCCTGCTCCATGATCCGCCCCGGTGAGACTTTTCGGCCCGTGCGTGCCGCTTCGCTGACGGCTTCGACGACGGCGAGTGTCGCTGTCGCATCCTCGACCGAAATCAGAGGCCGTTCGCGGTCTGCGATCACCGCCAGGAAATGCCGGAGCTGTTCAACGAGTGGATCGTAAGTGGAGAGTGCGACGGGCTCGCGAACCAGCGGCACGTGCCAGCCGGGATCTTGCGGGTAGGACCACAGCTCCATATTCGGCACCGACAGTGAGCCGCGCGTGCCGGCGAAGACGTAGCAGGGCTGATCCTGCTTCGGGTATGCCGCGTTCTCGCCCGAGGTCAGCTCCCAGCTCCACGGCGCCGGCGTCGCATCCGAAACGGTCATGGTTCCGAGCGCCCCATTGGCGAAGCGCAGCAGCAGCCCGGCGGTGTCCTCGACGGCAAAGCCGCGCACCATGTTCGACGTCAGTGCCTGCACCTCGGCGATCTCGCCGCAGATGAAGCGGAGATTGTCGATGTCGTGGATCAGATTGATCAGCAGCGGCCCGCCGCCGTGCTCGCGCCGCCAGGCGATCTCGAAGTAATCGTCGGGCTTCTTCAGCAGCCACAGCCCGGCCACGGCCGTGAGCTGGCCGAGCTTGCCGGCTGCGATGGCCTCGCGGGCGGCCTTGATGATGGGATTGTGGCGGCGATGATGGCCGACCAGCATGGGCACGCCGCTGCGCTTGACCGCCTCGCAGAGCCGACGCGCCGCTGCGACGCTGTCGGTGACCGGCTTCTCGATAAGCGCGGGCACGCCGGCCTCTGCGCAGTCGAGCGCCATCTGAAGATGCAGCGCGTTGGGGGAGGCGATGATCAGGCCGTCGGGCTTTTCCTGCTCCAGCAATGCGCGATGATCGGCGCGCCAGGGTGCGTTGCGTGCTTGCGCGAATTCCTTGGCCGCAGGCGAGGGGTCGGCAATGCCGGCCAGCACGCAGTCCGCCGAGGTCGCGATCAGTTCGGCATGGCGGCGGCCGATCAGGCCGGCGCCGGCGACGGCGATGCGCATGCGCGCACTCATGCCGCGCTCTCCTCCATGGCTCCCCCGAGAAAGAGCTGGCCGATGCGGGGATCGTTCAGGATGCGCTTGGCGTCGTCGACCATGCGGGTCTGACCGAGCTCGAGCACGATGCCGATGTCGGAGATCTCCAGCGCCGAGCGCGCGTTCTGCTCGATCATCAGGATGGTGACGCCGCGGTCGCGCAGGCTCTTGATGATGTCGAAGGTCTGCTGCACCATCAGCGGCGACAGGCCGATCGAGGGCTCGTCGATCAGCACCAGTTTTGGCTCGAGCAGCAGCGAGCGGGCGATCTCGAGCTGCTTCTGCTCGCCGCCGGACAGCGTGGAGGCCTGCTGCGTCGACTTCCGCCGCAGCGCCGGGAACAGGTCAAGCGCGGCCTCGATCCGCGCGGGCAGGTCGAGGCCCTTGCCGGCGGCGACGCCGCCGAGCTCGATATTGTGGCGCACCGACAGCTCGGGGAAGATGTTGCGGCCCTGCGGCACATAGCAGATGCCGGCATTGAGCAGCGCGCGCTGGCTCAAATTGGTGACGTCGCGGCCGGCAAAGCTGATCTTGCCCTCGCGCAGCTTCAACAGGCCGAAGATCGCCTTGAACACGGTGGACTTGCCGGCGCCGTTGGGGCCGATGATCGTGGTGATCGTGGCCTCCGGCACGGCAAAGGTCGTGCCGTTCAAGATCGTCATCTTGCCGTAGCCGCCGACGAGATTGTGAACCGAGAGGATTGGCTCGCTCATGGTCGGCTCCTTCAATGACCCAAATAGGCTTCGATCACGGCGGGGTTCTTCCGCACCTCGTCCGGCCGCCCCATCGCCAGCACCTTGCCTTCCGCCATCACCATCACGCGCGAGCACAGCGACATCACGAACTCCATGTTGTGCTCGATCACGACGAAGGTGGCGTTCTTCTCGCGGTTGATTGCGACCAGGCGGTCCTTCAGGTCGGCCAGCATCGACGGGTTGACGCCGCCGGCGGGCTCGTCGAGCAGCACCAGGCGCGGGCCGCCCATGAAGGCCATGGCGGCGTCGAGCAGCTTTTGCTGGCCATAGGATAATCCGCCGGCCGGCTCGTCGGCGAGATGATCGAGCTTGAAGAAACCGATCATCTGGTTGGCAGTCTCGGTCAACCCGGCATCGGAGCGGCCGACCAGGCGCGAGGCCATGTTGCCCTGGTGCTCCTGGCCCGCAAGGATCAGGTTCTCGCGCACCGAGAGCTTTGGAAACACCTGCAGCAGCTGGAAGGTGCGGCTGACCCCGAGCTTGTTGAGCTCGGAGGGGCGGAGACCCGTGACGAGCTTGCCGTCGAGCTTGACCTCGCCGCCTGACGGGGTGAGCTGGCCGAGGATGCAGTTGAACAGCGTGGACTTGCCGCAGCCGTTCGGACCGATCAGGCCAAGGATCTCGCCCTCGCGCACGTCGAAGGAGATGCCGTCGACGGCGCTGATGCCGCCAAAGTTCTTCTTGATATCGGTGACTTCGAGGACCGCACTCATTGCACCGTCTCCAGGCGGGATTTTGCGACGGCGCGCAGCGCGGAGGCAGCCTTGGTGCGGCGCTCGGCGAGATAGCGGTCGAGGATTCCCAGAATGCCGGTCGGCGACCAGATCAGGAGCACCATCACCGCCACCGCGTAGAGCATCAGATAATAGCCTTCGGTGAAGCGCAGCCATTCCGGCAGCAGCACCGCGATCATCGCGCCGAGGAACGGGCCGAAATAGAAGCCCGCGCCGCCGACGATCACCATCATCAGAAGGTCGAGCGAGAGCGACAGGTTGAACGGCACGGGATCGATGTATTGCGTGAGCGGCGCATAGAGTGCGCCGGCGATGCCGCCGAGCGCCGAGCCGATCGCGAACGCCATCAGCGTGTAGCGGCGGGTGTCGATGCCGAGCGATTGCGCGCGCAGCGGGTTCTCGCGTAGCGCCATGAAGGCGCGGCCCCAGGGCGAGCGAATCAGCCACCACACCGCCAGCGACACGATCGCGAGCGAGCCGAGGCAGACGTAGTAGAACGGCAGCGGCTTGTTGGTCGCGAAACCGAAGATGTGCGGACGCGGGATGTTGGAGATGCCGTAGATGCCGCCGGTGAGCCAGCTCTCGTTGCGGAACACCAGGAAGGCGAGGGTGGAGAAGGCCAGGGTGACGAAGGCGAGGTAGTGATGCTGCACGCGCAGCGCGGGATAGCCGAGCACCCAGCCGACCGCGAAGCTGAGGACGATGGCGACGACGATCGCCGCCGGCAGCGGCCAGCCATGGGTGGTCATGATCGCCGCTGCATAGGCACCGATGCCGACGAAGGCGCCCTGCGCCAGCGAGACCTGGCCGGCATAGCCGAGCGTGAGGTTGAGGCCCATCGCAGCGATGGTCATCACCGCCCACTGGCTCAGGATGAACAGGCCGTAGCGGTTGAAGTTCATGGGGACGATGATCAGGCCGGCGATGACGATCAGGCCGAGCGCGATCTTCAGAGGTTTGCCGAAGCTGATCATACCGTGCGCTCCTCGGCGCGGCCGAGCAGTCCTTGCGGCCGGAACAGGATGACGGCGATCAGGAAGATCATCGGCACGGCGGCGCGGTACTGCGTCGAGACATAGGCGGCCGCGAGATTGTCGAGCACGCCGATCAAGAGGCCGCCGGCGATCGCGCCGCGGACCTGGTTGAAGCCGCCGACGATCGCCGCGATGAAGGCGGCCTGGCCCAGCACCTCGCCGGACGAGAATTTTGCGAGGTAGATTGGTGTGATCAAAAGCGAAGCCAGTGCGACCAGGAAGGCGTTGATCAGGAAGGTCAGCAGGATCATGCGCTCGACCGGCACGCCGATGATGCGTGCCACCGTCGGGTTCTGCGCCGCCGCCTGCATCTGGTGGCCGAGCGAGGTGCGATTGAGCAGTGCAGTCAGGCCGAACACCGCAACGATGGCGACGACGAGCACGCCGATGCTTTGCAGCGATACCGCGTGGCCGAGGATGGAGATGTCACCGGTTGGCACGATCGACGGGAAGGGCGAGGCCTCGGCGCTGAAGAATTGTTTGACGGCCTCCTTGAGGCCGATCGCCAGCGCCATCGTCGCAATCGCCAGCGGCAGCACGCCGTGGCGCATCATCGGGTCGACCAGCAGCAGCTTGAAGCCGAGTCCGAGCAGGATCATCGACAAGAGGATGCCGAGGATGATCGCGAGCCAGAACGGCGCGCCGGCATGCATCGCCGCCAGCATCAGGAACGCCGGCAGCATCACGAACTCGCCTTGCGCGAAATTGATGGTCTGCGAGGTCTGCCACAGCAGCGTGAAGCCGACCGCGACCAGCGCATAGATCGCGCCGGTGGCCAGTCCCGCGACCAGAAGATCGAACAGATTGGACATTTTCTCCCCTCGTGTCCCTCGCTCTGTCTTCCCCCTCTCCCCGCTTGCGGGGAGAGGGTTGGGGTGAGGGGGAGTCTCCGCGGGGTCGCTGACAGTCGGACTCGCGGAGGCTCCCCCTCACCCGGATCGCATCTACGATGCGATCCGACCTCTCCCCGCAAGCGGGGAGAGGTGAAAGACCACGTTCCTCACTTCACCTTGGGCAGCACCTGCTTCACCACCTGCTTGCCTTCGACCACCTCGACCAGAAAACTCTGGCGGTCGATGTCGCCGGTGTCGCTGAAGGTGACGTCCATCAGGATGCCCGGCTCGTCCGCGGCCTTGATGGTGAGGCCGTGCAGCGTCTCGGCAAACTTCTTCGGGTCGACCTTGCCCATCTTCTCGGTGGTGGCTTTCACCATGTAGACGGCGAGATAGCCCTTCAGGCCGTTATGGTCGGGCACGTAATTGTACTTCTTGGAAAATTTCTCGCGGAACGCCTTGATCAGGTCGACCGGGGCATCGGTGGTGAGGCCAACATGGCCGCGTGCGCCGTTGGCGGCGTCGCCGGCGAGCTCGATCACCTTCTGGCCGATCAGCGTGGTCTCGCCCATCAGCGGCGCGGTGACGCCCTGGCGCTTCAGCTCCTTCAGGATGCGCGCGCTCTCCTCCTCGTTCAGGTAGACGAACACGGCGTCCGGATTGGCAGCCTTGATCTTGCCGACGTCGGCGGCGAAATCGGCCTGGCCCGCCTCGGTCGAGAGGTCGGCGACCACCTTGGAGCCGAGCCGGTCGAGCTCCTTGACGACGACGTCGCGGCCGCCGCGGCCGAAGTCGTTGTTGACCCAGACCACAGCGACCGTCTTCGCCTTCATCTCGTCATGGATGTATTTCGCGACCTTCGGCATCGAGGATTGCTGGCCGAACGAGGTGCGGAACAGGAACTTGTTTCCGGCCTGCGTCAGTTCGGCGGCTTCGCCACCCATGATCTGCGCGATGCCCGCTTCGGCGGCGAGCGGCGCGGTGACCTTGACCGAGCCGGAGTAGCCGGGCCCGAGCAGCACATAGGGCTCGGCGTCGAGCGCCTTCTGCACCTGGGCGCGGGCGACGCCGGGGTTGGATTGCGAGTCGGCATGGCTGACTTCCAGCTTGCGGCCGAGCACCCCGCCCTTGGCGTTGATCTCCTCGATCGCGAGGTCGATGCCATTCTTCCAGTTGGTGCCGACGGTGGCGCCGCCGCCCGAGAGCTCGGCGACGTTGGCGAGCTTGATGGCCTGGGCGTGGACGCTGGTTGCAGTCGCGAAGGCAAGCAGGGCGCCTGCCAGCAGGGTCGATTTCATGGTTTCTCCTCCCGTTTTTCGTCGAAATTGTCCGCGGCCTTGTGTCGGCCGCTTCGGTTTATGCTGCGTGATAGGCCGAGCTTCGTGCCGCCATCACCTCGTCGAATGCCTCTCCCATGACCTCGGTCGATGGGGCAAGGCCCGTGAACAGTTCGAAAGCGTCGGCCGCCTGGTAGATCGCGAGCTCCCGCCCGGTCATGATCCGCGCGTCCTTGGCTTGTGCCGCCGCCAGCAGCGGCGTGATCAAGGGCGAATAGACGGCATCCGCGACCCATAATTTTTCATGCAGCAGCGCAGCCGCAACAGGCATGCCCCGGTTCGGCAGCATGCCGACCGGCGTGCCGTTGACGAGACCGGTTGCGCCGCCCAGCGCATCCTCGACGCTTGCGGCGATCCTCGCGCCGCCCCGCGGCGCAAGCAGGGAGACGAGCGCCGCCGCGCGCGCCGGCTCACTGTCGAAGACGCGGATGTCGGACACTTTCAGGCTCGCCAGCGCAAACGCGATCGCCTTGCCGACGCCGCCGGCGCCGATCACCGCAACGGCATTCCCCGCGGGCGCCAGCAGCGGCGCCACCGCGCGGGCAAAGCCCGTGGTGTCGGTGTTGTGGCCGGTCAGGCGGCCGTCCCTGACGACGACGGTGTTGACCGCGCCCATGCTGGCTGCGCCCGGCGCCAGCTCGTCGAGCAGCGGGACCACTGCCTCCTTATAGGGGTAGGTGACGTTGACGCCGGCAAAGCCGAGCCGCCGCACGCCCTCGAGCATCATGCGAAGCCCGGCCGCATCGGCGCCGGCGACCTCGATGAGCTGGTAGTGGCCGCGCAGGCCAAGCGCCTCGGCAGCGCGCTCATGCATGGCGGGGGACGCGGAATGTGCGATCGGCGCGCCGATCAGGCCGGTGAGGAGCTTCTTGCTGGCGGCGTATCCGCGCTTGGACATGGTTCGCTATCGTCTCAAAGGGAGCGTTCGGTCCCGGCCATTAGCGGGGAAATCCCGCAAGTCCAAGGGCAGTTCCAGGTGCGACGATAGCCTTTCCCTCGCCTAACACAATTACCCTTTTATCCGGCAAACCTAACATGATGTTATTTCTTCCGTCCGCGCGCGCCGCCGGCCTTGCCGTTGCCGCGGGACGGCTCGACCGCGCGCATCTCGGTGCGCAGCGACTCGATGAAAGACTCGGCATGGAGCGACAGCGGCGCGCCGCGCTTGACCGCGATGTAAGTGTCGAACCGCGTCGGCTCGGTGATCTTCAGAAGCTCGATCCCGGGATAGCCGCCGTGAGCCACCGTGAACTGGTCGATGATGGCGATGCCGAGGCCCGCCTTCACCAGCGCGCAGACCGTGGTGCCGAAGCGCGCGCGGATGGTGATGTTGTAGGCGAGACGGTGGCGCGCAAAGATCTCGGCCATGATCCGGCCGTAGGGATCGTTGGGATCGATGCCGATCAGCGGATAGCGGGTGATCTCGGCGGCCGAGACCTGCTTGCGGCCGGCGAGCTCATGGCCCGGCGGCACGATGCAGTACAGCTCGCCCGAGGCCAGCGGCATGAAGTCGAGCCCGGAATGCTCCAGCCGGTAGCTCATCGCCACGCACTCGCCGCGGCCGAGCATGAGATAGTCGATGGCCTCCTCGAGCTTGAGGATGTTGATGTCGATGCCGAGATCGGGATAGCGGCGCCGGACGCGCTCGATCGCGCGCGGCACCATCACCTGCGAGATGCTCGGCACCGAGCCGATGCGCAGCTCCGACAGGCCGCCGCGGCCGATCTTGGAGATGATCTCGGAGAGATCGTCGACCTTCTTGTAGACGCCGTTGATCTGCTCGAAGATGCTCTCGGCTTCCGGCGTCGGGAAGTAACGCCCGTTCTGGCGCTGGAAGAAGCGGATGCCGAGCGAGCGCGCTCGGTGTACTTGACGAGGCGGCTGATCCCCGGCGCCGAGACGTTGAGCAGCTTCGCCGCACCGCCGATGGTGCCCGTCACCATCACGGCACGGATCACTTCAACCTGGCGCAGCGTCATCATGTTCTTGGCACCCGAAAGAGGATCGCGGCGGCGATCATCTCACGAGAGCCGCGATGTCATCCAGCGGCAAGTGTGTGGATGTGGATGGGAGGAGTGTGAGCTTCTCCCCTCTCCCCGTGTGGGTGGCTCGCCGCGAAGCGGCGAGACGGGTGAGGGGGCTCTGTCCGCGCGCAAATCTCTTGCAAAAGACTTCGCTGAGGCAACCCCTCATCCGGCGCTTCGCGCCACCTTCTCCCACAGGGGGAGAAGGGAAACTTCGCTGTCAGATTGTTTCGACTAAAATCGGCCCGTTCGAATGGAGGGGCTGCATCGTTGCGCGACCTGTCTCGTCGGCGTCGTCTAGCGCAGCCGCGTTCTAGCTCGCCGGCTCTTCCGGCAATACGCTCTCGGCCAGCTCCTCGCGCTCGCCTTCCAGCACCGCGCGCGCGAACTCGATGATCTTCTGCTTGTTGGCCGTTTCGCGGACGGCGAAAAACACGCGGTTCAATTCCAGGCCGAGCACGCTGTTGAGGGCGATGTCCTCGTCTTCCATCGTGGTGTTCCCGCTTCGGTCGCTCAGGTGTATCGTGACGTCAATTCTGCCACAAGTAGTTTAAATCTTCAGGGCGGATGAGCACCGGGAAACTACGGCCGCAGCGAATTGAGGCAGTCCCCAAATACGTGCTATACGGAACGGCGAGAGTCAGGAAACGCACTGATGTCCGCCGTGGATTATGGCCGGGAGGCGCTCGACTTCATTGAAGGCTTGGGGACCTATCGCAAGGTGCCCGATGCCATGAATGCGCTCGAGACGGCGTTCGGTCGCTTCGGCTTCGAAACCATCATCGTGACGGGATTGCCCAATCCCGACCAGCGGTTTGCGCAGATGGTGCTTGCCAAGCGCTGGCCGGCGGGCTGGTTCAGCCTCTACACGCAGAACAATTACGACCGCTTCGATCCGGTGGTGCGGCTGTGCCGGCAATCGGTCAATCCGTTCGAATGGTCGGAAGCACCTTATGACGCCGAACTCGAGCCGAACGCGGCCGAGGTGATGAACCGCGCCACCGATTTTCGGATGTCGCGGGGCTTCATCGTGCCGATCCACGGGCTCACCGGCTATGAAGCCGCGGTGTCGCTTGGCGGCGTTCATCTCGACCTCAATCCGCGCAGCAAACCGGCACTGCATCTGATGGCGATGTATGGCTTCGACCACATTCGCCGTCTGCTCGAGCCGGCGCCTTATCCCTCGACGCGCCTCACCCCGCGCGAGCGCGAGGTGATCTCCTGGGCCTCGCAGGGCAAGTCGGCTTGGGAGATCGGTGAGATCCTGCACATCACGCAGCGCACTGCGGAAGAGCATCTTGCAACTGCCGCGCGCAAGCTCGGTGCCGTCAACCGCACGCATGCGGTGGCGCTGGCGATTCGGAACAAGATCATCAATCCGTAAGCGCCGTACTGGGAAATTTCCCAATATCGAATCCGGCTCTTTTGGCAGAGTCTGCCCCCATTGAGGATGATTGGGGGTTTTCATGATTCACGCCATTTCTGCGGTAAATCGCCACCTGTATGAAGACGTGATCGAGCAGCATTTCCGGTTGCGCCACGATATCTTCGTCGAGGAGCGGCGCTGGGAGACGCTGCGCAGGCCGGATTGCCGCGAGATCGATTCCTATGACGACGAGGATACCGTCTATCTGCTTGCGCTGGAGGGGCGGCGCGTCATCGGTGGCCACCGGCTCTACCCGACGACCAAGCCCTCGATGATGAGCGAGGTGTTCCCGCATCTGGCGTCGGTGCGCGGCTGCCCCGCGGATCCGCTGGTCTGGGAATGGTCGCGCTACTTCGTCGTGCGTGATCGCCGCGACGGCGCGCTCAACCTGCAACTGATGGCGGCGGTGCAGGAGTTCTGCCTCAACCAGGGGATCGCGCAGGTCAGCGCGATCATGGAGACCTGGTGGCTGCCGCGCTTCCACGAAGCCGGCTTCATGGTGACCCCGCTGGGCCTGCCCGCTCTGGTGGAGAATGCATGGACCATGGCGGCGACCATCGACATTCGTCGCGAGACCCTCGATGCCCTGCACGATCGTATCGGCATGACCTCGGTCGTGCGCCAGGACGGCCCGCGTCTGGACGCCGTCGCCCGTGCCAACCTCTGCGGCTCTGCTGCCGCGCAACGAAAGAGCGCCTGAGATGTCGAACATGATGCGGGACAGCCAGATCATGGCGCAGATCAGGGACGATGATCTCGGCTACATGTCGGACATGGCGCTCGAGCTGGCGCAGATGGCGGAAGACACCGGATTGACGACGCTCGCCTATCTGTTCCGGATGGCGGCGCTGGAGGCCTCGACGGCCAACAGCGTGCTCGCCGAACCGGACGATCTTCCCCGGCAGATGACGTCGCACTAGGACGCAATCCTTCCTTACATTCTGACGAAGTCGCACCCTCTCGCCGGCCCGCCGGCGAGAGGGTCATCGTTTGGGTGCGGCAGGTTGCCCCAGCCGGCACGGCAGCTTTCTTGCAGGAGCGTCTCGACCACATGCATCGGCATGCAACAAAGTGCATGTTTGGTGTCGAATCGCTCTTGCCTCGGAACGATACTGCCATTACCCATTTTTCCGCCTTGAACAGGCAGGGGGAGCTCTTTCACTGATGGCGAACGTGTTCGAACATCGGCGCGACACCGCGTGCGCCTGAAAGAGTCTTGATGCTGCTTGTCGTCGAACAGTTCCTGAACGGGTTGCAGTTCGGCCTGCTGCTGTTCCTGCTCGCCGCCGGCCTGACGCTGGTGTTCGGGATCATGGATCTCGTCAACCTGGCGCACGGCTCGCTCTACATGATGGGCGCCTATTTCGCCGCGACCTTCGCGGCGTGGACCGGCAGCTTCCTGCTCGGGGCGCTGATGGCGCTGGGGGCCACGCTGGTGCTCGGCATCGTGCTGGAGATGAGCGCGCTACGGCATCTCTATGGCCGCGACCATCTCGACCACGTGCTGGCGACCTTCGGCCTGATCCTGTTCTTCAACGAAGCCGTGCGGCTGATCTGGGGCCCGGCCGGCCTTGCGCTGCCGCTGCCGGCCTGGCTCACCGTGCCGGTGCCGATCCTGCCGGGTATTCACTATCCCGCCTATCGGCTCGCCATCATCGTGGTGGCGCTGCTGGTAGCGCTGCTGCTCTATCTCGGCGTGATGCGCACCCGCATCGGCATGCTGATCCGCGCCGGCGCCTCCAACCGTGAGATGATCGGCGCGCTCGGCATCAACATCAAGCTGCTCTACACGCTGGTGTTCGGCCTGGGCGCCGCGCTCGCCGGCCTTGCCGGCCTGATGCAGGCGCCGATCCTCACCGTGCAGATCGGCATGGGCGAGAACATCCTGATCCTCGCTTTCGTCATCATCGTGATCGGCGGCATCGGCTCGATCCGCGGTGCGTTCCTGGCCGCGATCTTCGTCGGCATGATCGACACGCTCGGCCGCGCCTTCCTGCCTAATCTGCTGCGACAGGTGCTGAGCGGCGCCGCTGCCTCCACCGCCGCGCCCGCGCTGTCCTCCATGCTGATCTACCTGCTGATGGCGATCGTGCTGGTGGTGCGGCCGGAGGGGCTGTTTCCGGCCAACCGTCGATGAAGTCTTTCACTGTGAGCAAGGCCGTCACGGCCCTGATGCTGGCGGGCCTCCTGCTGCTGCCGCTCTATTCGCAGCTCTCCGGCAACATCTTCATCCTGACGCTGTTCACCCGCATCATCATCCTGGCGCTGGCGGCCGCCAGCCTCAACCTCATCATGGGTTTTGGCGGCATGATGAGCTTTGGCCATGCCGCCTATCTCGGCATCGGCGGCTATGCCGTCGGCATGCTGGCGCAGGAAGGCGTCGGCAGCGGCTTCATCCAGTTTCCGGTCGCGCTCGCGGCGTCCGCGCTCTATGCGCTCGTGATCGGCGCGCTCTCGTTGCGCACCCGCGGCGTCTATTTCATCATGATCACGCTCGCCTTCGCGCAGATGGCCTATTACGTCGCCTCGGGGCTGGCGCGCTACGGCGGCGATGACGGCCTCACCGTCTACAAGCGCAGCGACTTCTCCGGGCTGGTCAACCTGTCGAACCGCACGCAGTTCTATTATCTCTGCCTCGCCTGCCTCCTCGGCGTCATCTTCCTGATCTGGCGCATCGTCAATTCGCGCTTCGGCCTCGTCGTGCAGGGCCTGCGCTCCAACGAGCAGCGCATGCAGGCGATCGGCTTCCCGGCAAAGCGCTACAAGCTCGTCTGCTTCGTCATTTCAGGGACCATGTGCGGCCTCGCCGGCGCGCTGCTCGCCAACAACACCGACTTCGTCAGCCCGGCCGTGATGTACTGGACGCGCTCCGGCGACCTCATGGTGATGGTGATCCTCGGCGGCATGGGCACGCTGTTCGGCCCGATCATGGGCGCGGTGGTGTTCCTGCTGCTGGAGGAATTCCTGTCGCAGATCACCGAATATTGGGCCCTGATCATGGGCCCGCTGCTGCTGCTGATCGTGCTGTTCGGCCGTGGCGGCATCATGGGCATGCTGGGGAGGGCCGGCCGTGGCTGAACCCCTGCTTCGCGTCGAAAAGCTGGTGCGTCGCTTCGGCGGCATCGTTGCGACGGATAACGTCTCGCTCGACGTCGCCGCGGGCGAGCTGCACGCCATCATCGGCCCGAACGGCGCCGGCAAGACCACGCTGATCAGCCAGCTCACCGGGCATCTCGAGCCGCATTCCGGCAGCGTCTCGCTGGCGGGGCGCGACATCACCTATCTGCCGGCCTATCGCCGCTGCGCGCTGGGTCTGGCGCGTTCGTTCCAGATCACCTCGCTGCTGCTCGATTTCACCGCCGCGGACAATGTCGCGCTGGCGGCACAAGCCCATGCCGGCACCTCGTTTCGCTTCTTTGCCAATGCGCGCAAGGAGCGATCCTTGCGCGATGCCGCGCATGCGGCGCTCGATCGCGTCGGGCTGTTGCATCGCGCCGACGTCGTGGTGAACAGGCTCAGCCATGGCGAGCGGCGCGAGCTCGAGCTCGCGGTCGCGCTCGCGAGCAAGCCCAAGCTGCTGCTGCTCGACGAGCCGATGGCCGGCTTGGGTGTCACCGAATCCCAGCGCATGGTGAAGCTGCTCCAGGAGCTGCGCAAGGAGGTCTCGATCGTGCTGGTCGAGCACGACATGCCGGCGGTGTTCGCGCTCGCCGACCGCATCACGGTGCTGGTCTATGGCCGCGTCATCGCCTCGGGCGATCCGGCCGCGATCCGTGCCAACGAGGACGTCAAGCGCGCCTATCTCGGGGACCAGCACGTGGTGACGCATCATGGCTGACACGCTGCTCGAGGTTGACGGCATCGAGACCTGCTATGGCCTCTCCCAGGTGCTGTTCGGCCTGTCGCTGTCGATCAAGCCCGGCGAGATGGTCTCGCTGATGGGCCGCAACGGCATGGGCAAGACCACGACCATCCGCTCCATCATGGGCCTGACGCCGGCGCGATCAGGCAGCATTCGTTTCGCGGGCGCCGAGGTCAGGCAGCTTCCCTCCTACAGGATCGCAAAGCTCGGCGTCGGCCTGGTTCCTGAGGGACGCCAGATCTTCCCGAACCTCACCGTGCGCGAGAATCTGGTCGCGGCCGCCGCCGACCGCTTCAGCAGCCCCAATCCCTGGACGCTGGCCGCGATCTACGTGCTGTTCCCGCGCCTTGCTGAACGCGCGTCCAACATGGGCAACCAGCTCTCGGGCGGCGAGCAGCAGATGCTCGCGATCGGCCGCGCGCTGATGACCAATCCAAAGCTCCTGATCCTGGACGAAGCGACCGAGGGCCTCGCGCCGCTGATCCGCGAAGAAATCTGGCACTGCCTGTCGCTGCTCAAGAGCCGCGGACAGTCGATCCTGGTCGTCGACAAGAATGTCGACCACCTCGCCCGCATCTGCGACCGCCACACCATCATCGAGCGCGGCAGGACGGTGTGGAGCGGCACCTCCGATCAGCTGATGGCGGAACCGGATCTCCAGCACAAATATCTCGGCATCTGACGCGCGTTGCTGCCGACCGCGCGTAACGCGCAAGATTCTCTTCGAGCAAATCCAGTTTCGAATCCCTCCAAACCGCGCGCAGAGCTCTTGAGCGCGCCGCCGCCAGCGGTCAAACAAACCGCGGCGTAAGCGGATTCGATGCGGGACTTCTACGATCAAATTGTCGGACGGCCTCAAGACGACATCGGTTCCGCACAGCCCGGCGCTTCGACAGCGCGATGGCTGGATTTTCCGGGCTGCGTGTTTGTCAGAGGCGAGTTTCGAGCCGATGCCGGGGGCTCTGCCATCGCAGCCCCGGGCCTGTTCATCTCGGTCTCCGTTGATGGTGACGCAGGACGCGGCATTCTGACGCGCAGCATCGGCTGCGAAGGGCAGATGACGGCAATTGCCGTGCGCGAAACCTGCGCAGCGGAACGCGCGGTTCATTCCGGCGAGCGTTCCGCGATCGGCCTGGCGTTTCCCCAAACCTCGATCGATGGACTCGGACTCGGCGATGAGTTTCGGGCGCTGTTTGCGAACGACGTCTCGGGCGCAGCGATCGTCTCTCTGAGAGCGTCTGCGCGCATACAGGCGGTCGCGGCAGAAATGTTTTCGCCGCCGGTCACCGGCAACGCGGCGCAATTGCTGCTGTCGGCGCATGCCGCCGAGATCGTGGTCCACGCCTTGTTCGGCGAGCGCGGCCGGATTGCGACCGATCCCGCCACCGATCTGCAGTGGACGCGGCTGCAATCGGTGAAGCAGCGGATGGACGCCGATCTCGCCTATCCCTGGAGCATCGACGAACTGGCGCGGAACGCGGGGCTGAGCCGCAGGTCCTTCAACCAGAAATTCCGGATGGCATATGGCCAGAGCGCGATCGACTATCTCAGGGCTCAGCGGCTCGATGCCGCACGTGCCTTTTTGATTCACCAGCGCTTGTCCGTCACCGAAGCGGCCTATCGGGTCGGCTATGCCCATCCGGCGAATTTCGCGACAGCCTTCCGCAGGCGCTTCGGCCATTCGCCGAGCCGCTATCAGTAAACTCGAAAGCCTCCACGTGGGATCAAAGGTGATTTGCGCGCGCGCAAAGGCGGCGATCGCTTTGATCTGGTTACACCCGGGTTGTTGAACACGGAACTCGGGGGATACGATGAGGCGGAACGATGGGCAGACGCTCGGCTGGGAACGAATGGTGAGAACTGGTCTGGGAGCGGCCGGTTTGGGAGCGGTCCTGCACGCGACGCCCTCGGCGGCACAGGTCTCCGGAACCAATTCGCCTTCGACGGCCGGCACATTGCCTCCGGTCACGGTGGAGGCACCGAGCCCGGCGCGTCCGCGTGCCCAATCTGCCCAGCGCGCCTCACAATCGCAGCGCGGCCGCGTCGCAATCCCGCGCAATGCCGGGTCCGGACAAGCCAGAAACTCTGATGCGCGCGAGGCGGACAGCGGCCGCGCCAACGCGTCGAGCGAGAACAGCTATGTCGCAAGCAGCAGCTCGGCGGGCACGAAGACGAACACCCCGCTGCTCGAGACGCCGCAGTCGATCTCGGTCGTGACCCGCAAGGAGCTCAACGACCGCGCCGTGCAGACGCTGACGGAAGCGGTCGGCTATGAGCCGGGCGTCCGCATCGATGCCTCCGGCTACGATCCGCGCTTCGACGCCATCTCGATCCGCGGCTTCGACATCACCTATAACGGCGTCTATCTCGACGGCCTGCGTCTCGTCGGCGCCGGTCTCGGCGTGTTCAAGACCGAGCCTTATGGCGTTGACAGCATCACCGTGGTGCGCGGGCCGAGCTCGGCCCTCTACGGTCTCGGCTCGCCCGGCGGATTGATCGACCTGCAGAGCAAGCTGCCGACCAGCCAGCCGTTCCACGAGGTGCAGACGGTGTTCGGCGACCGCGAGCGCGTTCAGGGCAATTTCGATCTCTCGGGTCCGGTCGATCCCAACGGCCAATTTTCCTATCGGTTGACCGGCGTCGTGCGCGACGCCGACGTGTTCGTGCCCGGCGGCAAGGACAATCGTATCTACGTCGCTCCCGCCGTCACCTGGAAGCCGGACCAATCGACGACCCTCACCATTCTCGGCGCCTACCAGAAATCGAAGACGCCGGGGTCCATGTTCACCTATTCCACGGGCACCGGCACGACGACGGACATCTTTACCGGCAGCCCGTCCTACAATTCGCTCGACCAGGAGCAGGGCCGCGTCGGCTATCTGTTCGAGCACGCGTTCAACAACGCGGTGACCGTTCGCCAGAAATTCCGCTATGTCGACGTCGATGCGGTCACGCGCTATGTCGGCTTTCTCGGCGCTCCCGTCGGCAATGTCGTCTCGCGCTATACCGGCTACGTCCACGACTCGCTGCAATCGGCCATCATGGACAACCAGGTCGAGGCGAAACTCTCGACCGGCCCGGTGCAGCACACGCTCCTGGTCGGCACCGACTACACGGCATCGAAATTCAACGACAAGCAGGGATTTGGCTTCGGGGTCTCCGACCTCAATCTGGCCGCGCCGGCCTATGTGCCGGAATCGATTCCGGATCCCGCGATCTCGTCCTCGACGCAGCAGCGGCAGACCCAGTCCGGCGTGTACATCCAGGACCAGGCCAAGCTCGACCACTGGATCCTGACGCTGAGCGGCCGCAGCGACTGGGTTCGCACCACGGGCGAGGATCAGTTCGCGCTGACCCGCCAGCAGCAGTCCGAACAGGCCTATAGCGGGCGCGCCGGGCTGACCTATGTGTTCGATTCCGGAGTTGCGCCTTACGTCGCCTATTCAACCTCGTTCTTTCCCAATCTCGGCGTCGATCCCACAGGCGCCTTCTTCAAGCCCACCACCGGCAAGCAGACCGAGATCGGCGTCAAATATCAGCCGCAGGGGACGAGGAGCTTCATCACTGCCGCGGTGTTCGACCTGACCCAGAGCGGGGGCCTGGTCACGACCGGGACCGGCGTCACGGTCCAGCGCGGCGAGATTCAAAGCCGCGGCTTCGAATTGCAGGCGCTCGCGAGCCTCGGCGGCGGTTTCGACATCACCTCGTCCTACACCTATCTCGACATGGTCACCAAGCAGGCCGGCGACAGCGCGCAGATCGGCAAGTTTCCGTCGGGCAATCCGCCGCACACCGCGACGCTGTGGGGCAACTATGCCCTGCCGCTGGCCGGCCCGTTTGCGGGACTGAGCATCGGTGGCGGCGTGCGTTACATGTCCTGGAGCTACGGCGACGATCTGAACACGTTCAAGAACAGTTCGGTGACCCTGGTCGATGCTGCGCTGAAATATGATTTCGGCCAGGCGGCGAAGGAGCTGAAGGGCCTGCAGTTCCAGGTCAACGCCAAGAACCTCTTCAATCTGCACTACACCACGTGCCAGGTCGGATATTGCTACCGCGGTGCCCCGCTGACCGTCATCGCAACGCTCGGCTACCGCTGGTGAGTATGGCGATGGTGAAGACCGGGGCCGGCTGCCGATCCTACCAATAGATCCCGTGGCGATGCAGCGCACGGACGATTTGGGCGTCGGTGGACAGCTGACGCCGCTTCGGCTTGGTCGTTCCGGCCGTGCTTGCCGGCGGCGTAGATTGCGTGGTTGGTGCCACCGTGGCCGCCGGTGCCGTTGCTGAGGTTGGTGCGGTGGTCGCAGTCTGGACATTTGCCGGCTGCGACGGCGCCTGGGTGGTTTGCGGCGAGACCGTTGCCGCCGTGGCGGGTTGCTCGATCGCCTGTTGGCTGGAATTGCTCGCTGCGAGACTGAGGCTCCGCGACCCACCCGCATAGGCCTGGCTTGTGAGCAGAGACACCGTTGCGATCAGGATCAGCTTGCGCATGGAAACGCTCCTAATCTGGTCAATCCGTCTTACCTATCGCGCATCCATTGAGTTCAGCGCGCCAGATGATGCCGACCGATGTTGATCAAGGTTGCCCGGCACGACAGGCGGTAGATCAGGCTGAATAACTGGTCCCACATGATCGAACTCCACTGTTGATCACATGCAGGAATCCTAGCGCGGGAATCTTTCCGTGGGTTTTCGCGGGGATGGAAAATGGCTTCGTCCGGCAGCGGTGCGATGTCGTCGGAACCGGCGCGACGAAGCCGCTTCACACGGCCGTGAGCCGTTACTCTCTTGAGGAATCCGCGGGGCAGGGCGTCAAAACACCTCGAAATATTCACGGTGCTCCCAGTCGGTCACTTCTGACAGGAAGCGGTCGATCTCGGCGTTCTTGATGTGGGTGTAATAGTCGACGAACTCCGGCCCGAGCTTGTCGCGGAAGAACGGATCGTCCTTCAGTGCGCTGACTGCATCGCGCAGCGACTTCGGCAGCAGCGGCGCCTTGGTCTCGTAGGGCGTGTCGGCGGAGGGGCCGGGATCGAGCTTGCGGTCGACGCCGTCGAGGCCCGAGAGAATCTGCGAGGCCATGTAGAGATAGGGATTGGCGGCGGGCTCGCCGATGCGGTTCTCCAGGCGCGTTGCGGCATCATTGGCACCGCCGAGCACGCGGATCATCACGCCGCGATTGTCGCGGCCCCAGATCGCGCGGTCGGGCGCCAGCGAATAGGAGCGGTAGCGCTTGTAGCCGTTGATGGTCGGCGTGGTGAACACGGTCGAGGCGCGGGCGTGGTCGAGCAGGCCGCCAAGGTACGCCCGGCCAAACGCGCTGAGCGGCTCACTGCCGTCCTTGGCCATGAAGATGTTTTCGCCGCTGGCGCGCGAGACGATCGACTGGTGCAGGTGCCAGCCGCTCGCGAACACATTCGGCAGTTTCGGGCGGCACATGAAGGTGGCGTGATAGCCGTGCCGGCGCGCGATCTGCTTCACGGCGCTCCGAAACAGCACCATGTTGTCGGCGGGCTCCAGGCCCTTCTTCGGCGCGAAGGTGAACTCGCACTGGCTCGGCCCGAACTCGACCTCGACCGAGCGCAGGGGCAGCCCGAGCGCGACGATGTCGCGGCGCAGGATCTCCAGCACCGGCTCCATCTGATCGAAGCGCTGCTCGGTGAGATATTGATAGCCGTGGCTGAGCAGGCTCACTGATGGTGGCGTGCCCGGCTGGCCGGCGTCCTCGGGCCGCATATGCGCATCGTCGAGCTTGAAGATGTGGAATTCGACCTCGAGCCCGGCGACGAAATCGTGGCCGCGGCTGGCGAGCTGGTCGAGCACCTTGCGATAGAGCGAGCGCGTCGCGAACGGCACCGGGCGGCCGTCATTGAAGTAGAGGTCGCACAGCACCCAGCCCGTGGTCGGCGCCCACGGCAAGACGCGAAACGTCGTGGGGTCGGCGACCATGAGCACGTCGGCCGCGCCCTCCATCTCCTTCATGCCGAAGCCGCCGCCCGCGGTGAACACCGGGAATACCGTGCGGTGCGAAGTATCCTTGGCGAGCATGGTCGTTGTGATGGAGCAGCCGCTCTCCAGCGAGGCGATCGCCTCGGAGGCGATGATGGTCTTGCCGCGCAGGATGCCGTGCTGGTCGGGGAAGGCGAGGCGGATGACCTCGAGGTTCTTGTCCTCGACGAGACGGCGCACGCGCGACGCGGCGTCCCTCTGCTCATCCGACCACAGCGCATGACGCGCGACGAAAGTCACTTTGCTACTCCCTCAGCTGCCGTAGGGTGGGCAAAGCAGAGCGTGCCCACCGCGTCTATCGACCACACCGAAGCATGGGCACGGCGCGTTGCGCTTTTGCCCACCCTACGGGTTCGGTGCACGAACGTCACTCCGCCGCCGTCAGCCGGTGCACGTTGTCCGCGATCTCCTTCGGCACCGGTGCGGCCCAAGGTGCGCCGCGGCGGCGCTTGACGTCGATCTCCATCCAGTAGAGTTCCCACCCCTGGGTCGGCCCGATGCCGTCCATGGTGGCCGGTCCCTGGATGCTGCGTGCTCTGCTCTCGTCCAGGAACAGCATCGGCTTCTCGCCGCCGCCGACCTTCTCGATCTCCTGTCGCAGCAGGCGGCGATATTGCACGATCGCCTTGTCGCTCGAGCCGAGATGCTCCTTGGTGCGGTCCTGGATCGCGCCCATCGATTCCACCGCCCACTGGTCGTGGACGTTGATGTCGGTGCCCATGCCGGTATAGGTCGCGGTCTGCTGCTCGTGCGGATCGAAGCCGTAATCGTTGCTGCTGTTCTTGCGCGATTTGTAGTCCGGCAGCTCATAGAGCTCGAGCCGCTGGTCGCGCATCTTCTGCTTGTCGACCGGGTTCGAATAGCTGGTGAAGATCGCGTACCAGTAGCAGTTCTCGTCGTCGACCGGCACGTGCCACTGCGTGATCGTCATCTCCGTGCTCATGGGGATGACGAAGCCGTGCGGGAAGAGCTGATTGGTGACGCGCACATGGGTGCGCTCCTCGTCGATCTCGCGCAGCGCGATCAGCCGCAGGCCGTATTCGGTGTGCTCGACATTGATGATCGGGCGGTCGTACTCGCGCAAGATCTTCGTCATCGGCAGATCAGACCCTGCAGATGCGCCGCGGAATTGCTTGCCGTAGGCGGTGGAGGTGTCCTCGTCCTCGAAGAAGCGATGCAGATAGGAGGCGTGCGCGGGATCGATGCCGACTTCGAGCGCCTGAAGCCAGTTGCAGGCCATGTGGCCCTTGAACGCAAAGGTGTGAGTATCAGGGGCGACGAAGCAATCGAGCTCCGGAAAAGCCGGCGGCTCACCCTCGCCGAGATAGGCCCAGAAGATGCCGCTCTTCTCGACCACTGGATAGGAGCGCTGGCGGATGTTCTGGCAGAGCTTCGAGTCCTTCGGCTCGGCCGGCGTCTCGATGCACTGGCCGGTGGCGTCGAACAGCCAGCCGTGGAAGGCGCAGCGCAGGCCGCCGTGCTCGAGCCGTCCGAACGCGAGGTCGGCGCCGCGATGCGCGCAGTGCCGGTCGATCAGGCCGTAGCGTCCGGTCTCGTCACGGAACAGCACCAGGTTCTCGCCGAGCAGCTTGACGGGACGGATCGGACGATCGCCTTCGAGCTCATCCACCAGCGCCGCCGGCTGCCAGTAGCTCCGCATCAGCTTTCCGCACGGATCCTTCGGACCGGTGCGGGTGATCAGGTCGTTCTGCTCCTGGCTCATCATGGCAGTAGCATCCCTCTGTGGAGTGGCGTTTGTTCGCCTATTGAACGAATGGGCGAATTATGACATGCCTTGGAGCAGCAGCAAGCACTATTTTGCAGGATTGTCCCGTCACCATGCCCAAACTGAAGCGGAGCGAGACCGACGAGCGCGCGACGGATTTCGTCGAAGCGCTCGATCGCGGCCTGCGCCTGCTGCAATGCTTCGGCACGACGGCCGGCCCGATGACGCTGAGCGATCTCGCCCGCGCCGCGGACCTGCCGCGCGCCACCGCGCGGCGTATGCTGTTCACGCTCCAGCGCGGCGGTTTTGTCTCCGGCGATGGCAAACTATTTTCGCTGACGCCGCATGTGCTGACGCTTGCTGCGTCCTACCTGCGATCCAACCAGCTCGTCACGGTGCTGCAACCGGTACTCGATCGGGTCGCGACGGCGGCAAACGAAATATCGTCGCTCGCGGTGCTTGATGGCGACAACGTCGTGTTCGTCGCACGCAGCAGTCCGGCGCGGATGTTCTCAGGCGGACTCGAAATCGGCTATCGCCTACCGGCGTTCTGCACCTCGGTTGGTCGCGCCATGCTCGGCCAGCTCGACGATGCCGATCTTGCCGCACGCCTGAAGGCGATGCAGCGCGAGGCGCTGACGCCGCAGACGGTGACCGATCCCAAGGCGCTGCTTGCGCGCATCGTCGCCGACCGCGCGCAGGGCTATTCACTGGTCGACCGCGAGGCCGAGCCGCATTTCCGCTCGATCTCGGTTCCGGTGCGCCGCTACGACGACGTGATCGTCGCCGCCATCAACATGGGCGCCCATGTCGATCGGGTGCCGGCGCAGGAATTGATCGGCCGTTTCCTGCCGCTGTTGCAGGAGGGCGCGGAGTCGGTGCGTTCGCAGCTGCTGTAAGCGTAGGGTGGGTCAGCCTTGGCGGCTGCGCGAAGCGCAGTCGCTTGGCGTAACCCACCACTTCTCGCGCCCCGAGACCTAAAGAGGTGGGTTACGCTGACGCTAACCCACCCTACATTCCGCCGTCTGTGCTATAATGCGCGCCACACAAGACGAGGGAGCACGCCATGCAACACACCATGGTTCCCAGTGATCGCGTCGAGCACGTCGCCGTCTATGGTGGCGACGGCACGAAGCTCGGCACGATCGAGCGATTGATGCTCGACAAGGTCAGTGGAACGGTCGCTTACGCCGTGATCAAGACCGGCAGGCTGCTCGGGACACATCACCATTATCCCGTGCAGTGGAGCGCGTTGAAATATGATCCGGGACGCCAGGCCTTCCAGGTCGAACTGACGCCGGAGCAATTGAGCAGCGGTCCCTGCGAAGTCGATGGCGATGAGTTCGACTGGGGCGACCGCTCGCGGCCCTACCAGCATCCGAACTACTGGTCGATCTAGCCGCGTCGAAGTCTCGCGGGCCGGCTAAACGCCGGGAACGTCACGCTGACCGGATCATTGCCGGTTGCGCATCCAGTCGGCGAGACCGGACAATGCGCGGTCGAGGTCCTGCCGCGCGATCGTGTCGACGACCGTCTCTTCCAGCGCGCCGCGCATGCAGACCATCCATGCATTGCGCTCGGCATCGCCGATGGCAAAGCCGATGTGCCGCTGGCGCAGCCGCGGATGGCCCTTCTCGGGGGTATAGAGGCGCGGGCCGCCGGTCCACTCGGTGAGATAGCGCTTCAGCACGTCCCTGATCAGGCCGAGGTCGTCCGCATGCATCGCACGGATGATCTGCGCCTCCGGCAGCGTGTCCATGCGGTCGTAGAAGCGGTCGACAAGGGCGTCGATCGTGGCACTGCCGCCGATCCGCTCGAACATGGTGGTGACGTCGGTGGAGTGCATGATCTGTCCAAAAAACTCGCTGTGACGCTTTGATATAGTGTTGCCGGAGGTCGTGCAAAATCCCCGCTGTCGTCCCGGACAAGCGCGCCTCAAGCGCGCGCAGATCCGGGACCCATAACCACAGGGAGGAGTTTGGCGAAGGCTCGCTGTTCGGTACTTCTACCGATCGCTACCGATAGATCACGCGGTATGGGTCCCGGATCTTCGCTTCGCTCGTCCGGGACGACGGCCGAGGCTGGTCAATTACCTACAGCGCCACGCTGCGCAGCCCGAAGCTGCGGGCTTCGTTCTGCAGCACCGGGCGCACCGCATCGATCAGCCGTGCGGCGGCCGCATCCACGCTGAGACCTGCCGTGTCCACCACCGCCGTCGCGCGCGAGTATAGCGGCTCGCGGCTGAGCAGGATGTTGCGCAGCTCCGCCATCGCGGAGCGGTCGTCGGCCATCGGGCGTAGGTCGCCCTGGCGACGGACGCGGGCCATGTGCTCTTCGGGCTCGGCCTTCAGCCAGATCGTGTAGAACGAGGTCAGGATCTGATCGAAGGTCAAAGGCTCGGAGACGATGCCGCCGCCGGTCGCCAGCACCATCAGCTCGTTGCGAGCGAGCAGCTGCTGAAGCGCCGCCTGCTCCATGCGGCGAAAGCCTTCCTGGCCGTACAGCGCGATGATCTCGGCAACCGAGAGCCCGTTCTGCTGCTCGACCTCCTTGTTGAGCTCCACAAAACTCCAGCCGACCTTCTTCGCCAGCATCCGACCGAGCGTCGACTTGCCGGCGCCGCGCAGGCCGATCAGCGCGATGCCGCAGAACGGCGCGCGCCGCGGCGCCGAGGCGCTGCCGCCGGCGAGCAGATCTTTTGCCTGCGCGATCTGGGCAGGCGTGGCCTTGCGCAGCAGGTCGCGAAACATCTGCCAGTCCGGTGTCGGATCGGCGGAGGGAAGCAGATCTTCGAGATGCGCGCCCATCGCGTCGGAGACACGGCGCAAGAGCACGATGGAGACATTGCCCTTGCCGCTTTCGAGCTGCGCGATGTAGCGCTCCGAGATTCCTGATACCTTGGCGAGCACCTTGCGCGACATGCCGCGCAGTGCGCGCATGGTGCGCACGCGCTGGCCGAGCTGTTCGAGAAATCGGGATTCTGCGTCGGGACTGTCGGTCATGAGCCTTCTTTAAGGGATGTCTCTTTGAAGGGTGTCCTGCGGCGCATTTTAATGAAACATAATGCCTGCTAGCATTGACAGCAAGCCGCCGCGGTGTCTTTCTATGAATTATAATTCTAAATTCGGGGGAGAAAGTCCGTGAGCGAGGGATCCTATAACGCGGTGACCTGGCTGCTCGACCGCAACGTCGAGGAGGGCCGGGGCAACAAGCTGGCCTTCGACGACACCGTCTCGCGGCTCACCTATGGCGAGCTTCAGCGCGAGAGCCGACGCGCCGCCAACATGCTGCGCCGGCTCGGCGTCCGCCGCGAGGAGCGCGTCGCGATGATCATGCTGGACACCGTCGATTTCCCGGTGGTGTTCCTGGGCGCGATCCGCGCCGGCATCGTGCCGGTGCCGCTCAACACGCTGCTGACCGCGGACCAGTACGCCTACATCCTCGCCGACTGCCGTGCGCGCGTGCTGTTCGTCTCCGAGGCGCTCTACCCTGTCATCAAGGACGTCGTCGGCCGCATGCCCGATCTCGAGCATGTCGTTGTGTCCGGCGCCAAGCAGAACGGCCACAAGCAGCTCGCCGAGGAGCTCGCGGGCGAGAGTGATCAGTTCACCACCGCCGCGACGCATCCGGATGAGCCGGCGTTCTGGCTCTATTCGTCCGGCTCGACCGGCATGCCCAAGGGCGTGCGCCATATCCATTCCAATTTGCAGGCGACCGCCGACACCTACGCAAAGCAGGTGCTGGGCATCCGCGAGAGCGATGTGTGCCTCTCCGCCGCCAAGCTGTTCTTCGCCTACGGGCTCGGCAACGCGCTGACCTTCCCGATGTCGGTCGGCGCCAGCGTGATCCTCAACAGCGAACGGCCGACGCCGGCGCGGATGTTCGACCTGATGAACCGCTACAAGCCGTCGATCTTCTACGGCGTGCCGACCTTGTTCGCGGCGATGCTCAACGACGAGACCATGAAGGCCGAGCGTGGCGGCGGCGCCTTGCGCATCTGCACCTCGGCCGGCGAGGCGCTGCCGGAATCCGTTGGCACCAGCTGGAAGGCGCGCTTCGGCGTCGACATCCTCGACGGCGTCGGCTCGACCGAGCTCTTGCACATCTTCCTGTCGAACGCGCCCGGCGACATCAAATACGGCTCCTCCGGCAAGCCGGTGCCGGGCTATGCGGTGCGGCTCGTCAACGAGGCCGGGCAAGATGTTGCCGACGGCGAGGTCGGCGAGCTCCTGGTCGATGCGCCCTCGGCCGGCGAGGGCTACTGGAACCAGCGCCACAAGAGCCGCCGCACTTTTGAGGGACCGTGGACCCGCACCGGCGACAAATATGTCCGCGACGCTGACGGCCGCTACACCTTCTGTGGCCGCGCCGACGACATGTTCAAGGTCTCCGGCATCTGGGTCTCGCCGTTCGAGGTCGAGAGCGCGCTGATCACGCATCCCGCCGTGCTGGAGGCCGCCGTCGTGCCCGAGGCCGATCCGGAAGGGCTGTTGAAGCCGAAAGCCTTCGTCGTGCTGCGGCCGGGCGCGACGACGAGCGATCTTCAGGAAATGCTGAAGGAGCACGTCAAGCAGAAGATCGGCCCGTGGAAATATCCGCGCTGGATCGACGTGGTGGAATCCTTGCCGAAGACGGCGACGGGCAAGATCCAGCGGTTCAAGTTGCGGGATGGGGCGAATTAGCCACAGCCGTCATGG
>NZ_LBJU01000097.1:0-72493 GCF_028128835.1 Bradyrhizobium sp. CCBAU 65884
GCCTTCGCGGCCGGGGCCGGGGCGGAAGCAGCAGCGGCGGCAGGAGCGGCAGCGGCGGGCTTGGCGGGAGCAGCGGCCGGCTTGGCAGCGCCTGCGGCGCCTTCCGTGATCTGGCCGAGCAGCGCGCCGACCGCGACGGTGGCGCCATCGGCGGCGATGATCTCGCTCAGCGTGCCGGCGGAGGGCGCCGGGACCTCGATGGTGACCTTGTCGGTCTCGAGCTCCACCAAGGGCTCGTCGACGGCGACGGGGTCGCCGGCCTTCTTGAACCAGCGGCCGATGGTGGCCTCGGTGACGGATTCGCCGAGCGTCGGCACACGAATTTCAGTCATGGTCTTTTCCTTAAGGGATCGCCGGTGCGGTCATAAGTCGGTCGTCAATGGCCCGCGAAAAGCAAGCCATCCAGCGAGCCGGGACGTTCGCAGTCGCGACCTACTGGATGCCCCGCTCTTCCGAGCGGGGCATGACGCAGTTAAGAAAGTTCAGCTCAGTGCTTCGTCCAGGAACGCCTTCAACTGCGCCTGATGCTTGGACATCAGACCAGTGGCGGTCGCGGCGGAAGCGGCGCGGCCGACATAACGCGGACGCCGGCTCACGCCGTTCACCTGGTTCAGCACCCATTCCAAATAGGGCTCGATGAAGTGCCAGGCACCCATGTTGCGGGGCTCTTCCTGGCACCACACCACTTCGGCCTTCTTGAAGCGCGACAGCTCGGCCACCAGCGCCTTCAGCGGCACCGGATAGAGCTGCTCGACGCGCATCAGATAGATGTCGTCGATGCCGCGCTTCTCGCGCTCCTCGTAGAGGTCGTAATAGACCTTGCCGGAGCACAGCACGATGCGGCGGACCTTCTCGTCCGGAACGAGCTTGACGGCTTCGTTCGGCAGCATCTGGGCGTCATCATAGAGGATGCGGTGGAAGGTCGTGTCCTTCGCAAGCTCCTCGATGCGCGACACTGCCCGCTTGTGACGCAGCAGCGACTTCGGCGTCATCACGATCAGCGGCTTGCGGATCTCGCGATGAAGCTGGCGCCGCAGCACGTGGAAGTAGTTCGCCGGCGTGGTCGGGTAGACCACCTGCATGTTGTCTTCGGCGCACATCTGCAGGTAGCGCTCGAGGCGCGCCGAGGAGTGCTCCGGTCCCTGCCCCTCATAGCCGTGCGGCAGGAGGCAGACGAGGCCGGACATGCGCAGCCATTTGCGCTCGCCCGAGGAGATGAACTGGTCGAACACGACCTGCGCGCCGTTGGCGAAGTCGCCGAACTGGGCTTCCCAGAGCGTCAGCGTGTTCGGCTCGGCGAGCGAGTAGCCGTATTCGAAGCCGAGCACGGCTTCCTCCGACAGCAGCGAGTTGATGACCTCGTAATGGCCCTGCTCGTTGCCGAGATGGTTGAACGGCGTGTAGCGGCTCTCGTCCTCCTGGTCGATCAGGACCGAGTGGCGCTGCGAGAAGGTGCCGCGCTCGGAATCCTGTCCGGACAGGCGGACGTGGTGGTTTTCCTGCAGCAGCGTGCAGAACGCCAGCGCCTCGCCGGTCGCCCAGTCGATGCCCGCGTTGCCGTCGATCGCCTTGGCGCGGTTTTCCAGGAAGCGCTGGATGGTGCGGTGGACGCGGAAGCCGTCCGGCACCTTGGTGATCTTGCGGCCGATGTCCTTCAGAACAGGCAAATCGACGCCGGTGACGCCGCGGCGGGCGTCCTCTTCCTGGTCGGCGATCTTGAAGCCCGCCCACTTGCCGTCGAGCCAGTCGGCCTTGTTCGGCTTGTAGGAGGTGCCGGCCTCGAACTCGGCATCAAGCCGGGCGCGCCAGTCGGCCTTGGCCTTGTCGACCTCGCCCTGGGTCATCACGCCTTCGCCGATCAGGCGGCGAGCGTAGAGCTCGAGCGTCGAGGGATGCGCGGCGATGCGCTTGTACATCACCGGCTGGGTGAAGGCCGGCTCGTCGCCCTCGTTGTGGCCATGCCTGCGGTAGCAGAACATGTCGATGACGACGGGCTTGTGGAACTTCTGCCGGAACTCGGTCGCGACCTTGGCCGCAAACACGACGGCTTCCGGATCGTCGCCGTTCACGTGGAAGATCGGCGCGTCGATCATCTTCGCCACATCCGACGGATAGGGCGAGGAGCGCGAGTAACGCGGATAGGTGGTGAAGCCGATCTGGTTGTTGACGATGAAGTGCACGGAGCCGCCGGTGCGGTAGCCCTTCAGGTCGGACAGACCGAAGCACTCGGCGACGACGCCCTGGCCGGCGAACGCGGCGTCGCCGTGCATCAGCAGCGGCATGACGGAGATGCGCATGTCCGGCGGATCGCCGTGCTGGTCCTGCTTCGCACGCACCTTGCCGAGCACGACGGGATCGACGATCTCGAGATGCGAGGGATTGGCGGTCAGCGACAGATGGATGCGGTTGCCGTCGAACTCGCGGTCCGAGGATGCGCCGAGGTGATATTTGACGTCGCCCGAGCCTTCGACCGCGTCGGGGTTGGCCGAGCCGCCCTTGAACTCGTGGAACAGGGCGCGGTGCGCCTTGCCCATCACCTGCGTCAGCACGTTGAGGCGGCCGCGATGCGGCATGCCCAGCACGATCTCCTTCACGCCGAGATTGCCACCGCGCTTGATGATCTGCTCGAGCGCCGGGATCAGCGATTCAGCGCCGTCGAGACCGAAGCGCTTGGTGCCGGTGAACTTGGTGTCGCAGAACTTTTCAAAACCTTCGGCTTCCACCAGCTTGGTCAGGATGGCTCTGCGGCCTTCGCGGGTGAACGAGATCTCCTTGTCCGGACCCTCGATGCGCTCCTGGATCCAGGCCTTCTGCGCGGCGTTGCTGATGTGCATGAATTCGACGCCGAGCGTCTGGCAATACGTGCGCTCGCAGATCGCGGTGATCTCGCGCAGCGTGCCGTATTCGAGACCGAGCACGTGATCGAGGAAGATCTTGCGGTCGAAATCGGCTTCGCTGAAGCCGTAGGTGCGCGGATCGAGCTCTTCGCGGTTGCGCGGGGCTTCGATGCCGAGCGGATCGAGCTTGGCGTGGAAGTGACCGCGCATGCGGTAGGAGCGGATCAGCATCAGGGCGCGGACGGAATCGCGCGTCGCCTGGAGCAGGTCGGCGGAGGAGAGGCCGGCGCCCTTGTCGCCTCCCTTTGCCTGCGCCTTGGCGGCGATCTTGGCACCGACCGCCTTCTCGACTTCGGCCCAGTTGCCGTCGAGGGCGGAGGTGAGATCGTCCTGCGGGGTCAGCGGCCAGTTGGCGCGCTCCCAGGATGGGCCCGCGGCGTTCTTCCGGACGTCGGCGGGCTGGTCGTTCAGGCTCTTGAAGAACTCCTGCCACTCGGCGTCGACCGAGGACGGGTCCTTCTCGTAGCGGGCGTAGATTTCGTCGATGTAGGTGGCGTTGGTGCCCTGCAAAAAGGAGGACAAGGCAAAGGCTGCGTTCGCGTCCTGGCGAGACATACTTGAGTTCCTGGCGATTTCGGTTCGCGCATAACAAACGGCGCTGGCACCGAGCTCCCCGGCAGAGGCTCGGCGCGACAGGCACCCTTTACCCTATTTGCTGCGAAACTTCGCCCGGAAAAGTACGAAGAAGTGAATTAGCCTTTCAACTTTTCGGCAAGCGTATGGCCGAGGCGGGCGGGCGACGGAGACACTGTAATCCCAGCCGATTTCATCGCTTCGGTCTTGGAACCGGCGTCGCCCTTGCCGCCCGAGATGATCGCACCGGCATGGCCCATGCGGCGGCCGGGAGGGGCGGTGACACCGGCGATGAAGCCGACCATTGGCTTCTTGCGGCCGCGCTTGGCCTCGTCCTTGAGGAACTGGGCGGCGTCCTCCTCGGCGGAACCGCCGATCTCGCCGATCATGATGATCGACTCGGTCTTGGGGTCGGCGAGCAGCATTTCCAGGACGTCGATGAACTCGGTTCCCTTGACCGGGTCGCCGCCGATGCCGACCGCAGTGGTCTGGCCGAGACCCTCCTGGGAGGTCTGGAACACGGCTTCATAGGTCAGCGTGCCCGAGCGGGAGACGATGCCGACCGAGCCGGTCTTGAAGATGTTGGCGGGCATGATGCCGATCTTGCACTCGCCGGCGGTCATGACGCCCGGGCAGTTCGGCCCGATCAGGCGCGACTTGGAAGCCGCGAGCGAGCGCTTCACGCGCACCATGTCGATGACAGGAATGCCCTCGGTGATGCAGACGATCAGCGGGATCTCGGCGTCGATGGCTTCGCAGATCGCGTCGGCCGCACCCGGCGGCGGCACGTAGATCACCGATGCATCGGCGCCGGTCTTCTCACGCGCATCGCGCACGGTGTCGAACACCGGCAGGCCCAGATGCGTCGCGCCGCCTTTGCCCGGCGAGGTGCCGCCGACCATCTTGGTGCCATAGGCAATCGCGGCTTCCGAGTGGAAGGTGCCGTTCTTGCCGGTGAAGCCCTGGCAGATGACCTTGGTGTTCTTGTCGATCAGGATGGACATGAGGTCTGCTTTCGCGAAACTAACAGAGTGAGAGGGTCAGTGGATGCGGCGGTAGACGCCGGTGAGCACGTCGGCCCAGCCTTCCGCGTCCGGCGAGAACTGGATCTTCAACGAGTAGGAATCCTCATTGATGATTTCGTAGACGTGGCGCGCATTGCCGCGGAGCGAGCCGCGCACCAGCGTCAGGGTCTTGCCGACCCACCCGCCGGAAGCGGGCGAAGGCGGCGTATAGCCGAGCGAGTCGTACCAGAACAATTTGTAGGTCCGGTCGTCGCGGTCGTAGGTGAAAATGCCGTGGGTGGCGAAGATCTGCTGGCCGTCGCGCTTCTGGACACTGTCCTGGATCAGATAAAATCCATTCAGGTCCATGCGCGCGACGACGTGCGAAGTTGCCGGCCCGCCCGCCGTCCAGCGCGACGGGAAGACCACCTCTTCGCCATCCCATTCGCCGGCGAACGCGGCGAGGCGCGCGTGCTCGGGAAGCGGAGATGATGCGGCGAGATGGTCCTGGGCCATGGCCTTAGCCTCCCTTGACGGCCTTCACGATCTTCTGCGCGGCGTCGTCGAGATTGTCGGCCGGCACCACGTTCAGGCCGGATTCCCGGATGATCTTCTTGCCGAGCTCGACATTGGTGCCTTCAAGGCGGACCACCAGCGGCACGCTGAGGCCGACTTCACGAACCGCAGCCGTAACGCCCTCGGCGATCACGTCGCACTTCATGATGCCGCCGAAGATGTTGACCAGGATGCCCTTCACGTTGGGATCGGCGGTGATGATCTTGAACGCGGCCGCGACCTTCTCCTTGCTGGCGCTGCCGCCGACGTCGAGGAAGTTGGCCGGCGCCATGCCGTAGAGCTTGATGATGTCCATCGTCGCCATGGCGAGACCGGCGCCGTTCACCATGCAGCCGATGTTGCCGTCGAGGGTGACGTAGTTGAGGTCGTACTTGGACGCCTCGATTTCCTTGGCGTCTTCCTCGGTCTCGTCGCGCAGCGCGAGCACTTCGGGGTGACGGAACAGCGCGTTGTCGTCGAACGACACCTTGGCGTCGAGCACGCGGAGCTGGCCCTGCTTGGTCACCACCAGCGGGTTGATCTCCAGCATCGACATGTCCTTGGCGACGAAGGCCGCGTAGAGCTGCGCGGTGAGCTTCTCGGCCTGCTTGGCGAGATCACCGGAGAGCTTCAGCGCGTTCGCAACTGTGCGGCCGTGATGGCCCATGATGCCGGTGGCGGGATCGACCGAGAAGGTCACGATCTTCTCGGGGCTGTTGTGCGCGACGTCCTCGATGTTGACGCCGCCTTCGGTCGAGACGACGAAGGAGACGCGCGAGGTCTCGCGGTCGACCAGGATCGAGAGGTAGAATTCCTTGTCGATGTCGGAGCCGTCCTCGATGTAGAGGCGGTTGACCTGCTTGCCGGCGGGGCCGGTCTGGATCGTCACCAGCGTGGCGCCGAGCATCTGCTTGGCGAACTCGGTGACCTCTGCGGCCGACTTGGCGATGCGGACGCCGCCCTTGTCGCCGGCGGAGGCTTCCTTGAACTTGCCCTTGCCGCGGCCGCCGGCGTGGATCTGGCTCTTCACCACATAGACCGGACCCGGCAGCGCCTTCGCGGCAGCTTCGGCGTCGGCGGCTTTAAGGACCGGCACGCCCTTGGAGATCGGCACGCCGAACTCACCCAGCAGCGCTTTGGCCTGATATTCATGGATATTCATATGGTCGCTCCCTGAACCCGCGGGCGGTGACCTCTAGGGCCCACCTCAGTCTTGTGGCTGGCATACCATATACCACAGGAACTGCAACCGGGATTCTTTGACATCGATCTCTGGACTGCCGACCCGGGGCCTGTCCCGACAACCGGGCCCCGGAAATGAAACCGCCGAAGACCGGTTTTCGGGCTTCGGCGGGAAGTACTTGACCCTTAGCGGCCGAGAAGATCGGGGGCGATCTTCTTGCAGGCGTCGACCAGACCCTGCACCGCGCCGACCGACTTGTCGAAGGCCTCGCGGTCCTTGCCGGCGAGTTCGATCTCGACGACGCGCTCGACGCCCTTGGAGCCGATCACGACGGGCACGCCGACATACATGTCCTTCACGCCGTATTCGCCGTTCAGGTACGCGGCCGAGGGCAACACGCGCTTCTTGTCCCGCAGATAGCTCTCGGCCATCGCAATCGCCGAGGCGGCCGGCGCGTAGAAGGCCGAGCCGGTCTTGAGCAGATTGACGATCTCGGCGCCGCCGTTGCGGGTGCGGTCGACGATCTCGTCGAGGCGCGCCTGCGAGGTCCAGCCCATCTTGACGAGGTCCGGCAGCGGAATGCCGGCGACGGTGGAATACTTCACCAGCGGCACCATGGTGTCGCCATGGCCGCCGAGCACGAACGCGGTGACGTCCTCGACCGAGACGTTGAACTCGTCGGCCAGGAAGTAGCGGAAGCGCGCCGAATCCAGCACGCCGGCCATGCCGACGACTTTCTTGTGCGGCAGGCCGCTAGCCTTCTGCAGCGCCCAGACCATCGCGTCGAGCGGATTGGTGATGCAGATGACGAAGGCGTCGGGGGCGTACTTCTTGATGCCGGCGCCGACCTGCTCCATGACCTTGAGGTTGATGGAGAGAAGATCGTCGCGGCTCATGCCGGGCTTGCGCGGCACGCCGGCGGTGACGATGCAGACCTTGGCGTTGTCGAGCGCTTCATAGGAGTTCGCGCCGGTGTAGTGGGCATCGAAGCCGTCGACGGGCGAGGACTGCGCGATGTCGAGCGCCTTGCCCTGCGGCACGCCTTCGGCGATGTCGAACATCACCACGTCGCCCAGCTCTTTCAGGCCGATGAGATGAGCCAGCGTTCCGCCGATCTGACCGGAGCCAATCAAAGCAATCTTGTCGCGCGCCATGTGAGCCTGTCCTTTAGACACGTAAGGTGGGGAAAACTGAGAGGGTGGTTATCCCTTTCGCCTCCCCCGTTCAAGTCGCCGGATGCCCAATTGTCGGGCTTGGCGCGATAGCAGCCATAACGGTCCGTCATTCCGGGATGCGCCGACAGGCGCAGGCCCGGAATCCATCGGGCAGCAGAGCTTTGTGGCGCGATGGATTCCGGGCTCGCGACCTTCGTCGCGCCCCGGAATGACAGCGGTACCTTCGACAGGAATAGGACTTAAGTCTCCACCAGCCCCTTGGTGGAGCCGCTTGCGGTGGAATCCTTGCGGCCGTGAGCCAGCGCCAGATAGGATTCCGAGCTCATCTCGATCAGGCGCGACGCCGTCCGCTTGAACTCCATGGCCTCAACGCCCTCGTGGGCCAGGTAGAGCGAGATCGGGTTGGCGTCGGCCGAGGCCATCAGCTTCACGGCATTGTCATAGAGCGCGTCGATCAGCGTGATGAAGCGCTTGGCGGCGTTGCGCTGGGACTGGTCCATCACTGGAATATGGTCGACCAGGATGGTGTGATAGTCGTGCGCCAGCCTGAGGTAGTCCGATGCCCCCAGCGGCTTCTCGCAGAGATCGGCAAACGAGAACCGCGCCACGCCGTGGGCCGAGCATGGCACGTGCAGGATGCGGCCCTTGATCGAAATGGCGCGCGAGCGGCATTTGGCGCCGCCCGACATCCGCGACCAGGCGCGGTCGAGCGCCGCGTCCGCATCAGCGTCCGCTGGCGTCAGCCACATCGGCACGCCCTGAAGTTTTTCCAACCGGAAATCGGTGCGCGCATCGAGCCGCGCGACGTCCATGTGGTCGGTGATCTGCTTGATGAAGGGCAGGAACAGCGAGCGGTTCAGACCGCCCTTGTAGAGATCGTCAGGTGCGACGTTGGAGGTCGCGACCACGACGGTGCCGAGCTCGAACAACTTCGCGAACAGGCGTCCGAGGATCATCGCATCCGCGATGTCGGTGACGTGGAATTCGTCGAAGCAGAGCAGCCAGCTCTCCTCGAAGATCGCGTTCGCGGTCAGCGCGATGACGTCGCCGTCGGCGATCTCGCCGCGCGCGATGCTCTGGCGATAGTCGTAGATGCGCTCATGCACGTCCGCCATGAATTCGTGGAAATGCGCCCGCCGCTTGTGCTCGACCGAGGCATGCTGGAAGAACAGATCCATCAGCATGGTCTTGCCGCGGCCGACCTCGCCATGGATGTAGAGCCCGCGCGGCGCCTCATCCTTGTCACTGCTGAACAGGCGGGCAAGCAGGCCCTGCTTGCGCTGCGGTTTGTAGTCCGCGAGCCGCTGGTCCAGTGCGGCATAGGCTTCGGCGACTTCGGCTTGCGCAGCATCGGGCTCGATCGCGCCGGACGCGATCTGGGCCTGATAGGCTTCGCTGAAGGGGGAACTGGGGGTCGAGAGCATGGCCCTTTACCGCCAGAGACCGACGGAAATTGCAACCGCGTATTGGCGCAACGGCTTATGCGCGACCTCTTTCGCGGAAACCGGCCGGATGCCCCGGTGGGACGACAGCCGAGCGGGCCGTCAGAATCCAGCTTGCGGCGCCTTGAGGTAGAATATACCTATCTAGGAACCAAGGAGCCGAGCATGGCGCTGAGCATCAAGGACCCCGAAACCGAGCAATTGGCCCGGAGTCTGGCACAATTGACGGGGGAGAACATCACGACTGCGACCAAGCGCGCGATCGAGGAGCGATTGCGCCGGCTCAACGCTCAAACACACAAGGACGCGCTGCTTGAAGACCTTGCCGAGATCAGACGGCGCTGGAGCGAGATGCGCGTCCTGGACGACCGCAAGCCTGAAGAAATCCTCGGATACGACGATCATGGATTGCCCCGCTGATGGTGATCGACACATCCGCGATCGTGGCAATCGCGCTCGACGAAGACGATGCCGCGGATATGGAGCGACTGATCGTGGACGATCCGATCCGCCTGATTTCCGCGGCGACGGTGCTTGAAGCGACGATGGTGATCGAGACGCGGCTGGGCGATGCGGGCGGGCGCGAGTTCGATCTCTGGCTCGTCAAGATCGGCGCTGAGATCGTCGCGGTCGATGCCGTGCAAGCCGACGCGGCCCGGCGCGCCTGGCGGCGTTTCGGAAAAGGGCGTCACGCCGCGTCGCTCAATTACGGTGACTGCTTTTCTTATGCGCTGGCCATGACCCGTGGCGAACCACTGCTGTTCAAAGGCGAGGACTTTGCGAAGACCGACATCAACCGGTCGAGCGTGACGCCGCTGCGATAACGCGCCGAGGTGCGGCCCCACTCACACAGTTCGTAGACGTCCTCGGCAAGAGCGGCCGGAAGAGACCCGCAGGGGCTTCATCCCGTATTTTTGTTGCGCGCCGAAAGCTCGGCCGTCGCCAGCCTCCGACGCAGCAGACGGCCATGCTCGACAACCAAACCCAATACCCGGCCCCATAGGCCCGGATGGGATTGAGGTTGCCAGCTTCGTTCATCATGACTTCCCGTTGAAGCAGGAACGATGCCGCGATGACGAGTGCAGCCAGGCCTGCACCGAAGAATCTCGCGTCAGAGATCCTGTCCGCGACTGCGAGACCAAACCATGCCGAAAAAAGGACGGGGTTGGCGAGCCAGGTCCAATTCGTGACGGACGCTAACAGGCCGAACGGCCCGGCGATCAAGATGTCGTATCCGCGCTGGCATGCAGGCGCGCAAAAAGCATCGAGGGAAAGGCACCAGAGGTACAGAGCAATACTGAGGCCCAGCGAGCCGTATCGCCAAAATTGATCGACCCGCACCGTTCGATTTTCCGCCTACTCACACAACTCGTAGGCATCCTCGACCACGTACGGGCCGCCGCCGGTCGATGCGCGCGAGGAGAACAGAACAAAACGCTCGGCCATGAACGCCTTGCTCGGGAAGTAGCCGCGCAGCGAGAGATAGTCGGCGACGTCGCGATCGCTGGCATCGTGCAGACGGGCCAGCGTCACATGCGGGATGTATTTGCGTCCCTCGGGGTTGAGACCGATCCGCTGCATCATCCGTTCGAGCTCGGCCTGCAATTCCATCAGCGGCTTGCTCGGCGCGATCGTCGCAACGACTGCGCGCGGCTTGCGGCCGCCGAAGCTCATGAGCCCCTGCACTTTCACCTCGAACGGCTTGCGGTCGACGCGAAACAGCATCGATGCGATCTCGTTGGCGGACAGGCCGTCGATATCGCCGATGAAGCGCAGGGTGACGTGATAATTTTCGGGATCGATCCAGCGGGCGCCGGGAAGGCCACCCCGCAAATTGGAAAGCGTCTGGCTGACTTCGGCCGGGATTTCCAGACCAGTGAACAAACGCGGCATCGTTTCGCACTCCCGATGCTTGGGCATGATCCGTGGGACAGACCATATCCAAATTTTAGAGCCGGTGACGAATCACCGGTACCCTGATTCCTATCGCAGTTGTGTGACTCTGCGAAGCATCGCGCGCCTCACCCCGGTAAAACCCTGGGTATGAGGGTTGGCGCTGCCCGCTTTTCAACGGCGTTGCTCAGTGATCGTGCCAAGGAATGCCTCCGCGGTGGGCATGATGTTGCCGACGATGATGTCGACGCCGGCCGCAGTCGGATGGATGCCGTCGGCCTGGTTGAGCTTGGCGTCGGCCGCAACGCCCTCGAGAAAGAACGGATAGAGCGGCACGTCGAATTTCTTCGCCAGATCGGGATAAATCGAATTGAAGCGAGCGGCATAATCGGCGCCGTAATTCGGCGGCGCCAGCATGCCGCACAGCATCACCGCGATCTTGCGCGCCTTCAGCCGCTGGACGATGTCGGTCAGTGCGGCCCGCGTCAAATCGGGATCGACGCCGCGCAGGGCGTCGTTGGCGCCGAGCTCGACGATGACGCCGTCGGTTCCCTCGGGGACCGACCAGTCGAGCCGGTCGCGGCCGCCCGAGGAGGTGTCGCCGGACACGCCGGCGTTGGTCATGTCGACGGCTATACCTTTGTCATGCAAGGATTTTTTGAGCTTGGCCGGGAACGAATCCTGGGCCGGGAGGCCAAGGCCCGCACTCAAGGAATCGCCGAGGACCACGAGCTTGATCGGTTTGGCCGCCGGCTGAGCCTGCAACGACGGCGTTGTCGCGATCGTCATCAAACCGAGCATCAACACGGCTATGTGCATGAACAATCCGTAACGCCTCTCGACCGCGCCATCGGAGTTGCCATATGACCGGACCATGGACACTCGCATAGATTCCTCTTCGCTCGCCGCCGCCTCGGCGGACACCATCGCCATCTCTAACGTCAATCTCTCATTGGGTACGGGCGCGGCACGCGTTCACATCCTCAAGGATATCAGCTTGCGGGTCGCCTCGGGCGAGACGATCGGCCTGATCGGCCCGTCAGGCTCGGGCAAATCCACGCTGCTGATGGTGATGGCGGGGCTGGAGCGTCCTGATAGTGGAGAGGTGGTGGTATCGGGCACGCCTTTCAATGCCCTCGACGAGGACGCGCTGGCCCGCTTCCGCGGCCGCCAGGTCGGCATCGTCTTCCAGTCCTTTCATCTGATCCCGACCATGACGGCGCTGGAGAACGTCGCTGTGCCGCTGGAGCTCGCCGGCAATCCCGATGCAGCAACGCGCGCGGCGCAGGAGCTGCAATCGGTCGGGCTCGGCGACCGCCTGCATCACTATCCGACCCAGCTCTCCGGCGGCGAGCAGCAGCGCGTCGCGCTCGCCCGCGCGCTGGCACCGGATCCCGCCATCCTGGTCGCGGACGAGCCGACCGGCAATCTGGATGAGGCAACGGGAAAACAGATCGTGGACCTCCTGTTCAGCAAGCATGCCGAGCGCGGCATGACCCTGGTGCTGGTCACGCACGATTCCTCGCTCGCGCATCGCTGCGACCGCGTGATCCGCCTGCGTTCGGGCCGCATCGACACGCAGTCTGCGCCGGCATGAGCGCCTCGGCCGAACCGTTCGCGAAGCCAAACGCCGTCGCACTGTCGCTGCGTTACGCGCTGCGCGAATTGCGCGGCGGCCTGCGCGGTTTCTATGTCTTCATCGCCTGCATCGCGCTCGGCGTGATGGCGATCGCCGGCGTCGGCTCGGTGTCGGCGAGCCTCTCCGACGGCTTGGCCCGCGAGGGCCGCACGCTGCTCGGCGGCGACGTTTCCTTCGTGCTGTTCCAGCGCGAGGCGAAGCCTGAAGAGGTCGCCTTCCTGCGCTCGCGCGGCACGGTCTCGACCGCCGCGACCTTGCGCGGCATGGCGCGCGCGGCCGATGGCCAGCTCGCACTGGTCGAGATGAAGGCGATCGACGACACCTATCCGATGCTGGGCCAGCTGACGCTGGCGCCACAGCTGGCGATGTCCGACCTGCTCGCGGAGCGCGACGGCGCGTTCGGCGCCGCCGCCGATCCGACGCTGCTGGCGCGGCTCTCGCTCAAGACCGGCGACCGCGTCACCATTGGCTCCGCGAGCTTCCAGATCCGCTCGACCGTCGAAGCCGAGCCCGACAAGCTCGCCGGCGGCATCGGCTTCGGACCGCGCTTCCTGATCAGCGAGGCGGGCCTGCGCGCCACCGGCCTGATCCAGCCCGGCAGCCTGGTGCGCTGGGTCTACCGGGTGAAGTTGCCTGATACGGCGAACAACGAGCGCGCCACCGAAGCCTTCATCGCGGACGCGCGGAGCGCCGCGCCGCAGGCGGGCTGGGAGATCCGCAGCCGCTCCAACGCCTCGCCGCAGCTCGAACGCAACATCAACCGCTTCACGCAGTTCCTGACGCTGGTCGGCCTTGCCGCGCTGCTGGTCGGCGGTGTCGGCGTCGCCAATGCCGTGAAGAGCCATATCGACCGCCGGCTCGAAGTGATCGCGGCCCTCAAGGCCGTGGGCGCCACCGGGCGCGACGTGTTCGGCATCTATCTCGCGCAGGTTCTCCTGCTCGCGGGCATCGGCTCGATCATCGGCCTTGCGCTCGGCGCCGCGATGCCGTTCGCGATCGTCGGCCTGTTCGGCAAGCTGCTGCCGCTGCCGGTGGTGCCGGCCGTGCATGCCGACGAACTCGCGCTGTCCTTCGTTTATGGCCTCCTGACCGCGCTCGCCTTCGGCCTGTGGCCGCTCGGGCGCGTCCACGACGTGCCGGTGGCCGCGCTGTTCCGCGACACCATCAGCTCGGAATGGCATCGGCCGCGCGCGGGCTATCTCGTGTTCATGGCCGTCGTGATCGCGCTGCTGATCGCGGTCGTGATCGGATTGTCGTTCGACAAGCGCATCGCGGCGGTGTTCGTGGCCTCCTCGGTCGTCGTGTTCGCCCTGCTGCGCGGCATCGCCGCCCTGCTGATGGCCATCGCGAGGCGGCTGCCGAGGACGCGGCTGCCGATGCTGCGGCTGGCGATCGCCAACATCCACCGGCCGGGCGCGCTGACGCCCTCGGTGGTGCTGTCGCTGGGGCTCGGGCTCGCCGTGCTCGTCACCATCACCCAGATCGACGGCAATCTGCGCCGGCAGTTCCTGGCAGCACTGCCGGACCGCGCGCCGTCCTTCTTCTTCATCGACATCCCGAGCACGCAGGCCGAGCAGTTCGACGGTTATCTGCGCCGGATCGCGCCGGGCGCAACGGTCGAGGACGTACCGATGCTGCGCGGGCGCATCGTCGCCGCGCGCGGCGTGCGCGCCGAGGAGCTCAAGCCGACCACCGATTCGGAGTGGGTGCTGCAGAGCGACCGCGGCCTGACCTATACCGGCGAGCTGCCGAAAGGCTCCAAGGTGGTCGAGGGCGAATGGTGGAGCGCCGATTATTCCGGCCCGCCGCTGGTCTCGATGGAAAAGAAGATCGCCGACGGGCTCGGCCTCAAGCTCGGCGACGAGGTGGTGGTCAATGTGCTTGGCCGCGACATCCCGGCCAAGATCGGCAATCTGCGCACCATCGACTGGCAGGGGATGGGCATCAACTTCGTTCTGGTGTTCTCGCCGAACGCCTTCAAGGGCGCCCCCCACACCCACATCGCGACGCTGACGGAAACGGGCGGAACTGCGGCAGGCGACGGCAAGATCATCAAGCAGGTCGCCGACGCTTATCCGATGGTGACGAGCGTACGCGTGCGCGAGGTGATGGAGACGGTCGGCTCTGTCGTGACCAATCTGGCGCTGGCGATCCGCGGTGCCAGCGCCGTGACCCTGATCTCGGCGATCCTGGTGCTCGGCGGCGCGCTCGCCGCCGGCCATCGCCACCGGGTCTACGATGCGGTGATCCTGAAGACGCTGGGCGCGACGCGGCTGCGGCTGCTCGGCGCCTATGCGCTCGAATACCTCCTGATCGGGCTCGCGACCGCGGTATTCGGCGTGATCTCCGGCAGCATCGCGGCCTGGATGATCGTGACGCGGCTGATGACGCTGAGTTTCGTCTGGCAGGCCGGCAGCGCGGCCGGCGTGGTCGCGGCCGCGCTCGTCGTCACCGTCGGGCTCGGGCTCGCGGGCACGCTGCTGGCGTTGAACAAAAAGCCCGCCACGGTGTTGCGGAATTTGTGACAAAATGTAGCGGATGGCCGCACGAGAGCGAAATCGCACGATTTCTGCGATTAACCACGACTGCTCGTCAGGTTCGCGTCAGGATTGCCGCCAAGGGCGACATTCAGCCGCGCGTGGAAGGTTGCAGCGAATGTGTTAGTTTCCCACATATCGAATGGGTTCGGAGCCCCGATTGTTAGCCAAAATTTAGTCGGTTGGCGTCGGTATCCGAGATAGAGTTTGACGAACCGGCGGCATGGCGACCCTCGTGCCGGACCGGACCAACCAACGGGAATTCGACCATGTCGGACCTAGACCGTAACTACGCTTCTCCTTTCGGCAGGGCCGCCGGGCGTGTTGACGCCGCGACGGTCGATGCCGGCCTGCGCGCCTATATGCTGCGCATCTACAACTACATGAGCATCGGCCTGGCCATCACTGGCCTTGCCGCGCTCGGCGTCTACATGGCTGCCGTGACCGATGTCCCGACCGCGGACGCCGTCCGCGTCGGCAAGCTGTTCCTGACGCCGTTCGGCTACGCGATGTTCGTCAGCCCGCTGAAATGGCTGTTCATGCTGGCGCCGCTCGCCATGGTGTTCGTGATCTCGGCGGGCATCAACCGTCTGGCTCCCTCGACCGCCCAGATCCTGTTCTGGGTGTTCGCGGCGCTGATGGGTATCTCGCTGTCGTCGATCTTCCTGGTGTTCACGCACACCTCGATCGTGCGGGTGTTCTTCATCACCGCGGCCACATTCGGTGCGCTGAGCCTCTATGGCTACACCACCAAGCGTGACCTGACCGGCATGGGCTCGTTCCTGTTCATGGGCCTGATCGGCATCATCATCGCGAGCCTGGTGAACCTGTTCCTGGCGAGCTCGATGCTGCAGTTCATCGTGTCGGTGGTCGGCGTGCTGGTGTTCGCAGGCCTCACCGCCTGGGATACCCAGCGGCTGAAGAACGACTACATCTACGGCTACGCCTCGGCCGGCGGGGACATCGCAGAGCGTGCGGCCATCACCGGCGCACTGTCGCTGTACCTGAACTTCATCAACCTGTTCACGCTGCTGCTGCAGCTCCTCGGCCAGCGCGACTAAGCGATAGACCAGGACGAACGGACACGAACCCCGGCCGAAAGGCCGGGGTTTTTGTTTGAGCCTTGGCCTCTCCTCGTCATTGCGAGCCCTTGCGACGAAGCAATCCAGAGTCCCTCCGCGGATGCATTTCTGGATTGCTTCGCTGCGCTCGCAATGACGGGTGTGGCAACACAGTTGCCCCTTTCAGCAGAAGCGGGAAGGCTCTAATCTTGCCCCATGTCCGAACCTGAAATCAGGCCTGCAACCGAGGCCGACCTTCCCGCCATCACCGCCATCTACCAGCAGGCCGTCCGCGAGGGCACCGCGACGTTCGAGCTGGAGCCGCCTGACCTCGTGGAGATGACGCGCCGTTATCGCGCACTGGTCGACGGCGGCTATCCCTATTTCGTCGCCATCCTCGACGGCCGCGTGGCCGGCTATGCCTATGCCGGCGCCTACCGCCCGCGCCCGGCCTACCGCTTCACGGTCGAGAACTCGATCTATCTCGATCCCTCTTTCCACCGCCGCGGTGTCGGATCAAAGCTGCTGGAGCGGCTGGTCGCCGAATGCGAGGCGCGCGGCTTCCGCCAGATGATCGCGGTGATCGGCGATTCCGCCAATGCCGGCTCGATCGGCGTGCACACCAGGGGCGGCTTCAAGATGATCGGCACGCATCCCAATGTCGGGCTGAAATTCGGACGCTGGCTCGATACGGTGATGATGCAGCGCGACCTCGGCGAGGGCGCGAAGACGGTGCCGGGGAAGTAGGCCTCGTAGGATGGGCAAAGCGTAAGCGTGCCCACCATCTCCCAGCGATAGAGAAAGAACGTGGGCACGGCGCTGCGCGCCTTTGCCCACCCTACGGCACCGTTTGTGCGGCTATACCACCGCCAGCTTCCGATCGATCACCAGCAGCACGCGCTCCAGCTCGTGGCCGCGGCGCAGGATCAGGCCGGTCGCCGAGATCACGCTGTACATGCCCTGCTTGCGCGCCAGCCGCGGATCCTTCTCGATGCGGTAGATCGGCACTTCCGAGGCACGGCGATAGACCGAGAACACGGCGCGATCCCTCAGGAAGTCGATGGCATAATCGCGCCACTCGCCGTCGGCGACCATGCGGCCGTAGAGATTGAGAATACGGTGCAGCTCGAGCCGGTTGAACGTCACCCGGCTCAGTTGCGTCGTCGCCGCGGCGGGGCGCGCCGCCGCGCGCAGCTCGCTCGGATCGGTATCCTCCGACAGACTCATGGAGCGCTTCCTCATCGCACGGCATGACCCGAATCCGCGAAGACCGTCCCCGGAACCTGGATCATGACAGCTGCATGATTGCGCCAACCGGCCAGCGCCGCAAGGGGCTCCTGATTCAACCGGTCGAATCAGTTACGAATCGGAGCACACGCTATGGTAGAACTCCCTCGCGGCAAACCGTCACGGGATCGTTAGCAGGAATCATACTCTCGCCGCTTTTCCGCCTAGCGACTGCCGCCCTGCATTGCGAAAAGACTCACGTGCGTTGACCCGGTCCTTTCGGTTCCGGATTCCTCAGCCCCCAGCCCCCCGGGGTCGAACAGGATCGGGTCTGTACGCGCGACAAGGAGGGCCAACGCAAGTTGGTCCTTTTTTGTTTGTGTCGGGATGTTTCTGGCACGACGAAATTCTTCTCTCATCAGCGCCAACAATCTCATCCCTCATCCCGAGAGCCGCGCGTCCTTCGCGCGGCGTCTCGAAGGATCGAGGCCGAGCTGCGTGAGCGGGGCCTGCATTGTTCTCACGGCGATGCGAAGCATCGTCCGGTAGACGCGCGCAAGGGCGCGCGCCTCACCATGAGGGTGGCAGTGAGTACGACGCTAGAGAATTGAAATCAGTGCAGCGACGTGTAGGCCGCGCCCAGCATCGTGCCGGGCTTGTCGCGGCTGCCGTCCTGGACATAGACCACCGCGCCGTCGACGCCGTCGCGTGTGAGGTTCTCGATCGGCACCGTCCAGCTTTCTGAACGCCCGGTCCAGTCGCCAACCTTGAGCAGGTTGCGCACCACGTTGTGATAGGTGACCTGCTGTCCGCGATTCTCGCCGCGAGTGATCGCGATCGGGACCGACTTGGCGATCGAGCAGATCCAGACCTCGCCATGCGAGACGGCCGGCTCGTTGCTCGCCGCCACCGACACGTTGATCTGCTTGCCCGCGAGCGACATCGTCACCGGCACGCTCATCACACCCGTGCCCTTGTCAGTCTTGCCGATCGCGCTCTCGATGCCGGCACGATCGCTGCCGATGACATGGGTGGAGCCGTTGACTACGACCTGCGGCGTGTAGACCTCGCGGTCGCCGCGCATGCGCGAATAAGCACGCTGCCGTGCAGAGAAGCGCGAATCCGCCAGCGTGTCCTTCCAGCCCAGATAGTCCCAATAGTCGATCGGCATGCTCAGCGCGATGATCGACGGGTCTTTGGAGAGATCGCCGATGATCTGGTCGGCGGGCGGGCAGGAGGAGCAGCCCTGCGAGGTAAACAATTCGACGACGGCGCGGGGATCGGCCTCCGCCGGACGGATGACGGCGACGATCGCACAGATGCCGAGAGCTCCCGACCAGAGGGCACCGGACCAACGTGAAACCAGATGAGAAGCCGTCATTGTTGTCATGTCGAACGCCGCACACCATTGCTCGTGGAAAGGGAGATCTTATCGCCGGATGGTCACCGTAGTCTTACGGGGCGCGACACACGACCGTCCAGGCCAACCGTCCGAAAGGAGGTTTTCCGCCGGGCGGGCCCATCTGGAGCATGCCGCAAACGCACGAAGGCGGCCTTGTGATAGGCCGCCTTCGTTTAACCTTCTACTCACGTCGCGGTGAGCCACCGTTCACAAATTCGCGCTTAGGCCGCGAGCTTGCGCAGCACGTAGTGCAGGATACCGCCGTTCCGGTAGTAGTCGAGCTCGTCCAGCGTATCGATGCGGCAGAGCAGCGAAACGCGCTGCAGCGAACCGTCGCCGGAGACGATCTCCGCGGTCAGCTTCTGGCGCGGCTTGAGGTCGCCGACCAGGCCACGCAACGTGACCTTCTCGTCGCCCTTGAGGCCGAGCGACGACCAGGAGGTGCCCTCCTCGAAGGTGAGCGGCAGCACGCCCATGCCGACCAGGTTGGAGCGATGGATGCGCTCGAAGCTCTGGCAGATCACGGCGCGCACGCCGAGCAGGCGGGTGCCCTTGGCCGCCCAGTCGCGCGAGGAGCCATTGCCGTATTCGGCACCGGCGAACACCACCAGCGGCACCTGCTCCTGCTGGTACTTCATCGCTGCGTCGTAGATCGACATCTGCTCGCCGTCGGGCCAGTGCTTGGTGAGACCGCCCTCGGGGATGTTGCCGTCCGCGCCTTTGAGCATGAAGTTCTTGATGCGGATGTTGGCGAAGGTGCCGCGCATCATCACTTCATGGTTACCGCGACGCGTGCCGTACTGGTTGAAGTCGGCGGGACGCACCTGGTGCTCGCTGAGATATTTTCCAGCCGGAGAGGTGAGCTTGATCGAACCGGCCGGCGAGATGTGGTCGGTGGTGATCTTGTCGCCGAACATGGCGAGGATGCGCGCCTCGACGATGTCGGTGACCGGCTCCGGCTCCTTCTTCATGCCGTCGAAATAAGGCGGGTTCTGCACATAGGTCGAAGACATGTTCCAGCGATAGGTCTCGCTCTCGACGGTCTTGATCTTGCGCCAGTTGGTGTCGCCCTTGAACACGTCGGCGTACTTCTTCTTGAAGATCGACGCGGTCACGAACTTCTTCATGAAGGCGTTGATCTCCTTGGTCGTCGGCCAGATGTCCTTGAGGTACACCGGCTTGCCGTCCTTGCCCTCGCCGAGCGGCTCGACCGCGAGGTTCTTGGTGACGCTGCCCGCGAGCGCGTGGGCGACGACCAGCGGCGGCGAGGCCAGGTAGTTCGCCTGCACGTCCGGCGAGACACGGCCTTCGAAGTTGCGGTTGCCGGAGAGCACGGCCGCGGCGACGATGCCGTTGTCGTTGATCGACTTCGAGATCTCCTCAGGCAGCGGACCTGAATTGCCGATGCAGGTGGTGCAGCCGAAGCCGACCAGGTTGAAGCCGACCTTGTCGAGATCCTTCTGCAGACCGGAATCGGCCAGATAGCCGGCCACGACCTGGCTGCCCGGGGCGAGCGAGGTCTTCACCCACGGCTTGGCCTTGAGGCCCTTCGCAGCGGCGTTGCGCGCCAGGAGGCCCGCGCCGATCAGCACGCTCGGGTTCGAGGTGTTGGTGCAGGAGGTGATGGCGGCGATCACGACGTCGCCGTGGCCGATCTCGAAGTCCTTGCCTTCGACGGCGAAGCGCTTGCTGGGTTCCTCGGCCTTCTTGTACTCGGTGCCGAGCGCAAGCGAGAAGCCTTCGGCGACCGACGGCAGCGCGATGCGGCCTTCGGGACGCTTCGGACCGGCCATCGACGGCACGACGTCGGCGAGATCGAGCGTCAGCGTTTCCGTGAACACCGGATCGGCCGACTTGGCGGTGCGGAACAGCCCTTGCGCCTTGGCATAGGCCTGCACCAGCGCGACGCGCGGCGCCGCACGGCCGGAGGTCTTGAGATAGTCGATCGCGGCGGCGTCAACCGGGAAGAAGCCGCAGGTTGCGCCGTATTCGGGCGCCATGTTGGCGATGGTCGCCTTGTCGGCAACCGAGAGATTGTCGAGGCCCGGGCCGAAGAACTCGACGAACTTGCCGACCACGCCGAGCTTGCGCAGCATCTGCGTCACGGTGAGCACGAGGTCGGTCGCGGTGACGCCCTCCTTCATCGCGCCCTTCAGCTTGAAGCCGACGACGTTGGGCAGCAGCATCGACAGCGGCTGGCCGAGCATGCAGGCTTCCGCCTCGATGCCGCCGACGCCCCAGCCGAGCACGGCCAGACCGTTGACCATGGTGGTGTGGGAATCGGTGCCGACCAGCGAATCGGGATAGGCGACTTCGAAGGTGCCGGTCTTCTTGCCGACCGTCATCTTCTCCTTCTTGGTCCAGACTGTCTGGGAGAGATATTCGAGATTGACCTGGTGGCAGATGCCGGTGCCGGGCGGCACGACGGAGAAGTTCGAGAACGCCTTCTGGCCCCACTTCAGGAACTCGTAGCGCTCCTGGTTCTGCTTGTATTCCTCGGCGACGTTCTTGCCGAAAGCCTTGTTGTCACCGAAGAAGTTCACGATCACGGAATGGTCGATGACGAGATCGACCGGAACCAGCGGATTGATCTTCTCGGCATCGCCGCCGAGCTTCTGCATCGCGTTGCGCATCGCGGCGAGGTCGACCACCGCGGGCACGCCGGTGAAGTCCTGCATCAGCACGCGCGCCGGGCGGAAGGCGATCTCATGCTCCAGCGACTTCTTGCGCAGCCATTTCGAGACCGCGACGATGTCTTCTTTCTTGACCGAGCGGCCGTCCTCGTTGCGCAGGAGGTTCTCGAGCAGGACCTTCATCGAATAGGGAAGTTTGGAAATTCCCTTCAGACCATTCTTCTCGGCCGTGGGCAGGCTGTAATAGACATAGGTCTTGGCGCCGACCTTGAGGGTCTTTTTGCATTTGAAGCTGTCGAGCGAGGTCATGTAGGAATCCCAATTGTTAGTTATACCCGGCAGGGTATTTTAACACCGTTAGCGTATCAGGCTGGGCCGCTTGCAGGGGCAGGTTGAGTTGCTGCATCAAGTAGTTCCGGGCTTATAGAAGCTTTCTAACCGCGCCGCCACAGCCACAATCGTACCGCAGCATTCGCGAGCCAAAAATTCCCATGCGCTACCCCAAGTTTTCCTGAGGCCCGGCTTTGAGCGGGGTGGCACGAAGCAAGATGCAGCTTTCTGGACGCGGGATCGTTTGCGTGCGCGGCGGCCGCGAGGTGTTTGCCGGGCTCGATTTCGAGGCCGTCGCCGGCGAAGCGGTGGCGGTCGTCGGCCGCAACGGGTCGGGCAAGACCTCGTTGCTGCGGTTGATCGCGGGCCTGCTGGTTCCGGCGGGCGGCACGATCGTACTGGACGGCGGCGACGCTGAAATGACGCTGCCGGAGCAGTGCCACTATCTCGGCCATCGCGATGCCCTGAAGCCTGCGCTCAGCGTGGCCGAAAACCTGACATTCTGGGCCGATTTCCTTGGGGGAGAGCGTTTTGACTTCGCCCAGAGCCTCGCCACGGTGGGGCTCGAACATGCCACCCACCTCCCCGCCGGCTTCCTGTCGGCCGGCCAGCGCCGCCGGTTGTCGCTGGCGCGCCTTTTAACCGTGCGCCGCCCGGTCTGGCTGCTGGATGAGCCGACCAATGCGCTGGACGTAACCGGACAGAACATGTTCGGCGGCCTGATGCGCGAGCACCTGTCGCGCGGCGGCCTGATCGTCGCGGCGACCCATGCGCCGCTGGGGATCGATTCGCGGGAGCTGCGGATCGGGGGTGTGGCGTGAGGATGACGGACCCTCAGATTTCCACACGGTCGGACCCGGTCCCACCTGTCCGCCCCTGCCCCGCAGGAGCCACCCCATGACCGCCCTCTCCGCCCTCGTCCGCCGGGACGTCAGGATCGCGCTCCGCGTCGGCGGCGGGGCGCTGATTGGCGTGCTGTTCTTCCTGACCGTGGTGGTGCTGATGCCGTTCGCGGTGGGGCCGGACCTGGCGCTGCTGTCGCGGCTGGGGCCGGCCATCCTCTGGCTCGGCGCGCTGCTGGCGAGCCTGCTCACCCTCGACCGGCTGTTCATGGCCGATCACGAGGACGGCTCGCTCGACCTGATCACGATGAGCCGGACGCCGCTGGAACTCGCCTGCGCCGCCAAGGCGCTGGCGCATTGGCTGGCCGCCGGCCTGCCGCTGATTGTCGCAACCCCCGTGCTCGGCCTGTTGCTCAACCTCGACATGGTCGCGACCGGCGCGGTGGCGCTGACACTGTTGGCGGGCACCCCGGCCCTGACCTTCACCGGCATGATCGGCGCGGCGCTGGCGGTGACCCTGCACCGCGGCGGGCTGCTGATGGCGGTGCTGGTGCTGCCGCTGTCGATTCCCGTGCTGATTTTCGGGGTTGCGGCCTCGCAGGCCGTGATCGTCGGTCCGATGTCGTTCGGCGCACCGTTCTCGATCCTGTGCGCGCTGTCCCTGGTCAGCCTCGTGATTGGCCCCTTCGCAGCCGCAGCGAGCCTGCGGCACGGGCTCGACTGAGATGCGCTGGACTGACCTTGACCCCGATCAACTTTCGTCCCTCGCTTTCGTGCTGATTGCCTGAGCGGCCACCGATGATTATCAGGGTACCATGACGCTGATCGACCTCGCCAACCCCACGCGGTTCCTCGCGCTGACAGCGCGGGTCCTGCCGTGGCTCGCGGCCGCGACCGTGCTCCTTCTTGCAATCGGTCTCTATCAAATCGCGCTGGCGCCCGACGACTACCAGCAAGGCGCGACCGTGAAGATCATGTTCATCCACGTGCCCAATGCCTGGCTGTCGATGTTCGTCTGGGGCGTGATGAGCATCGCCTCGCTGGGCACGCTGGTGTGGCGGCATCCGCTCGCCGACGTCGCCGCCAAGGCCGCAGCGCCGATCGGCGCCGCCTTCACCTTCCTCGCACTGCTGACGGGCTCTCTGTGGGGCCGGCCGATGTGGGGCACCTATTGGGAGTGGGATGCGCGGCTCACTTCGGTGCTGATCCTGTTCCTGATGTATCTCGGCCTGATGGCGCTGTGGCGCGCCGTCGACGATCCCTCGCGCGCCGCACGCGCCGCCGCGGTGCTGACCCTGGTCGGCGCGCTCAACCTGCCGATCATCAAGTTCTCGGTCGACTGGTGGAATACGCTGCACCAGCCGGCCTCGGTGATGCGCATGGGCGGCTCGGCCCTCGACAAATCGTTCCTGATTCCGCTGCTGGTGATGGCGATCTCCTTCACGCTGCTGTTCGTCACGCTGCATCTGGCGGCGATGCGCAACGAAATCCTGCGCCGCCGGGTCCGCTCCCTGCAAATGATGCAGGCGAGCCGTGTCGCGTTCTCGAACGAAATGGGCACCGGTTCGCGCGGACAAAACGCGTCGAAAGAAATTGGGGCCGCAGGATGATGTCGCTCGGTCCTTATGCATCCTTCATCGTGACGTCCTATGCCGCAGCGGCCCTCGTGGTCGCGATCCTGATCGGCTGGATCGTGCTCGACTATCGCAACCAGACGCAGCGCCTGCGCGAGCTCGACCGCAGCGGCATCACCCGCCGCTCCGGCCGTAGCGCCATGGACGCATCATGAACGAGCAATCGACCTCCGCAGCGCCGCAGCGCCGCACTTTCCTGATGGTGCTGCCGCTGATTGCGTTCATTGCACTGGCACTGCTGTTCTGGTTCCGGCTCGGCAGCGGCGATCCCTCGCGGATTCCCTCCGCGCTGATCGGTCGTCCCGCGCCGCAGACGGCGCTGCCGCCGCTCGAGGGATTGCAGATCGACAATGCGCAGGTGCCGGGCCTCGATCCCGCCGCATTCAAGGGCAAGGTCAGCCTGGTCAATGTCTGGGCATCCTGGTGCGTGCCCTGTCATGACGAGGCGCCGCTTTTGACCGAGTTCGCCAAGGACAAGCGCTTCCAGCTCGTCGGCATCAACTACAAGGACGCGTCCGACAATGCGCGGCGCTTCCTCGGGCGCTACGGCAACCCGTTCGGTCGCGTCGGCGTGGATGCCAACGGCCGCGCCTCGATCGAATGGGGCGTCTACGGCGTGCCCGAAACCTTCGTCGTCGGCCGCGAAGGCACCATCGTCTACAAGCTGGTCGGCCCGATCACGCCGGACAATCTGCGCAACGTGTTGTTGCCGCAGATGGAGAAGGCGCTGGGGGCGGGCTCGTAAGGCAGCTCGTGCCCCGGACGCAGCGCAGCGATCCTTCGTCGATGCGCTGCAGAGCCGGGGCCCATCTCGCCACGGCCGCATTGCCGGAAAGAGCCTGGGTCCCGGCTCGCGCTTCGCGCGTCCGGGACACGAGAGCTTACCCCTTCCTGACATCCCCCGCGTCCGCCTCGCTCGCTTCCAGCGACGCCGGCTCGAGGTGGTAGCGCTTGGTCAGCGGCATCTGGGCGATGGCGAAGACCATGGTCAACGGGGTCACGCCGAACACCTTGAAGTTCACCCAGAAGTCGGTGCTCTGGGTGCGCCAGACGATCTCGTTCAGCACCGCCATGCCGGCAAAGAACAGCGCCCAGCGCAGGGTGAGGATGCGCCAGCCCTGCGGCGTCAGATTGAACATCTGGTCGAACATGACGGCGATGAAGGAGCGGCCGAACAACAGGCCGCCGCCGAGGATCGCAGCGAACAGGCCGTAGATGATGGTCGGCTTGAGCTTGATGAAGGTCTCGTCGTGCAGCACCAGCGTCAGCGTACCGAACACCAGCACGATCACGCCCGTGACGATCGCCATGATCGGAATGTGGCGCGTCACCACATAGGAGGCGACCATCGCCGCCACGATCGCGACCATGAAGGCGCCGGTCGCCGCGAACAGATTGAACTTCGCATTCACGAAGAAGAACACGAGCAGCGGCCCGAGCTCGGTCGCCAGCTTGAACAGCGGATGCGGCTGGGTCTTGTCCATTCTTCAGCTTTCGATTCCGGCAATGGCGCGGGCGAAGTCGCGCGCGGTGAACGGCGCGAGATCGTCGACGCCTTCGCCGACGCCGATGAAATGCACCGGCAGTTTGAACTTCTCCGCGAGCGCCACCAGAATGCCGCCGCGCGCAGTGCCGTCGAGCTTCGTCATCACGAGGCCGGTGACCCCGGCGGTGCGATGGAAGGCCTCGACCTGCGACAGCGCGTTCTGACCGACGGTGGCATCGAGCACAAGCAGCACGGCATGCGGCGCAGTGTCATCCACCTTGCGGATCACACGCACGACCTTTTCGAGCTCGTTCATCAGCTCGGCCTTGTTCTGCAGCCGGCCGGCGGTGTCGATCAGGAGCACGTCGATATTCTGCTCCTTCGCCGCCGTCAGCGCGTTGAAGGCAAGGCTCGCCGAATCCGAGCCCTGCGCGCCCGCGATCACGGGCGTCTTCGTCCGCTCGCCCCACACCTTGAGCTGCTCGATCGCCGCAGCGCGAAACGTGTCGCCGGCGGCCAGCATCACCTTGCGGCCTTCGGAGGCGAATTTCTGCGAGAGTTTTCCGATGGTGGTGGTCTTGCCCGAGCCGTTGACCCCGACCACGAGGATCACGAACGGCTTCCTGGCCGTATCGATCTCGAGCGGCTTTGCCACCGGCGCCAGCACCTTCTCGACCTCGGTGGCGACGACGTCCTTGACCTCGTCCGCCGAGATCGCCTTGTCGTAGCGTCCGGTGCCGACGGCGTCCGCGATCCTCACCGCGACTGACGTGCCGAGATCGGCGCGCAGCAGCACGTCCTCGATGTCGTCGAGCATGGCGCGGTCGAGCTTGCGCTTGGTGACGAGGTCGGCGACCGCGGTCCCGAGCGAGGACGAGGTGCGCTTCAGCCCGTTGGACAGGCGGCGCCACCAGCTCAGCTTGGGGGGATCTGACGTGGTATCGTTCATGGCGGGGGTGTGTTAGCCGTTCCGGCTGCCAAACGAAAGTCTTGACCGAAAGTATTGCAATTGCTCGATGTTCCCCAATTGACGGCCGATGAAATTCTGGCCCGCGTGCTCCATCGCGACGGGCTGATGCTGATCATCGACAAGCCGGCCGGCCTGCCGGTGCATCGCGGTCCCAAGGGCGGCGCCAATCTGGAGGCCTCGTTCGACGCGCTCTGCTTCGGCCTGCCGCGGCCGCCGGTGCTCGCCCACCGGCTGGACAAGGACACCTCCGGCTGCCTCGTGCTCGGCCGCCACCGCAAGGCAACGGCCTCGCTCGGCCTCCTCTTCAAGCATGGCAAGATCGGCAAGACCTACTGGACCGTGGTCGAGGGCGGCCCCGCCGAGGACGAGGGCACCATCGACATGCCGCTCGGCCGGCTCAACGCCGAACGGGGCTGGTGGCAGAAGCCTGATCCTGAGGGACAGAAGGCGATCACGAACTGGAAAGTAATGGGCCGGGGTGACGGTTTCACCTGGCTGGCCATGGAACCGGTGACCGGGCGGACCCATCAATTGCGGGTGCATTCGGCCGCGACCGGCTGGCCGATCTTCGGCGATAACATTTACGGCAACGGCCCGCGTTTCGGCGAGCCAAAGCTGCATCTGCATTCCCGCGAGATCGTGGTGCCGATCTCCCGGAACAAGGAGCCCGTCCGCGTCGTGGCGCCGGCCCCGCCCCACATGCACGAAAAGCTCCGCGCCTGCGGCTGGAACGGGGAATAATCTTTTAGACCCTCAGGGTGAGCAGGCCGCCAAGAAAGGCCCGCATCTCGCCCGCGGCCATCCTTCGAGACGCCCGCTTTGCGGGCTCCTGAGGATGAGGGTCGGCACTCGCCTTCCGCCCATGGTTTACGAAACGTTCAGCGCTCGGCGCTAATGATGACGGTTGCTTAGAACAAGCTTCTGTAACCGCTCAGGACGAGCAAGGCGTGATGTCCAAGGCTGAGCTATCGATCATCGAAGAGGTCGAATCCGCGATTCGCGCAGGCTCGGCGGAAAAGGGCCTGGAAACCGCCCGGCGCGTCACCGATCTGTTCCTCTCCTCCGCAGGCAGTTTCGACGACGAGCAGATCGCGCTGTTCGACGAGGTGCTCGAGCGCCTGATCGGCACCATCGAGCTGCGCGCGCTTGCCGACATGGGCGCACGCATCGCGCTCGCCGAGATCAGCGCGCAGCTGGCGCCGATCGCGCAGGCGCCGCCCTCGGTGATCCGCCGCCTCGCCAGCAATGACGAGATCCGCATCGCCGGTCCCGTGCTGCAGGAATCCGCCCGCCTCGACGACGGCGAGCTGGTGAAGATCGCATCATCCAAGGGCGAGCCGCATCTGCTCGCGATCGCCGGCCGCTGGTGGTTGAAGGAGATCGTCACCGACGCACTTCTGGCGCGCCGCTATCCCAGCGTCAACCGGCGGCTCGCTGCCAATCCCGGCGCGCGCGTCTCCGGAAACGGATTCGCCGTCATAATCGGGCAGGCCGAGGCCGATCCCGAACTTGCCGTCAGCGTCGGCGTCCGCGTCGACCTGCCGTCGGAACTGCGCCGCCGATTGCTGCGCTCGGCCAGCGATGCCGTGCGCGCCCGCCTGCTGTCGCGCGCGCCGCCGCATCTGTTCGAGGAAATCCAGAGCGCGATCGCCGCCGTCACCGTCGGTGTCGATCGCGAGATGTCGGGCGTCCGCGATTTCGAAGGTGCCAAGCGGGCGATTGCAATGCTCAAGGCGACCGGCCAGCTCAGCGAAGCGACGCTGCTCGGTTTCGCCACGCAGCGGCGCTATGAAGAGACCGCCGCAGCGCTGGCCGCATTGTCCGGATCAACCGTCGAGGTGATCCGCCCGCTGATGCAGAGCCTGCGCGACGACGGCTTGCTGGTGCCGTGCAAGGCGGCGCAGCTCAGCTGGGAGACCACGACCGCCGTGCTCGAAAGCCGCTTTGCCACAGGCGCCATGAAGCCGGCCGATCTTGCAAGAGCGCAAGGGCACTTTGCGCGGATGACGCCGGAGAATGCAAAGCGGACGCTGCGCTTCTGGCAGGTCAGGGCGTCGTAGGGGCGCGCTATTTGGGCAGGCATATCCACACCCTCGGTGTCGTCCCTGCGAACGCAGGGACCCATAACCAAGGGAGACGTTTGGCGAAGATTCGGAATTCGGTACTGCGACCATCCGCAACCGATAAATCACGCGGTATGGGTCCCTGCGTTCGCAGGGACGACGCTGGGGATATAGCGCGTCCAACTCGCCGTAGCCCGACTAAGTAGTCAGTCGCTCACCATCGCCGCCAACGATCCGCAGCGACACCACGCTTCCCACCCGCTCGCCAGCGATCGCCACCGGCAGGTAATGCTCCGTGCGGCCCTGGCCCTCACTCTCGATCAGCACATCGCGCGTGGCACCGATTTCGGCTTGCAGCCGCTTGCGTAGCGCCATCTCGCCAGCTGCCCGCAGCCGCGTCGCGCGCTCCTTGATCGCCGGCCCCGCCACCTGCGGCATCCGTGCGGCCGGCGTGCCGGGGCGAGGTGAATAGGGGAAGACGTGCAGGAATGTCAGGCCGCATTCCTCGACCAGATCGAGCGAGCGCGAAAACATCTCCTCCGTCTCGGTCGGGAAACCCGCGATGATGTCGGCACCGAACAGCACATCGGGGCGCAGGCGGCGCACCTGCTCGCAGAACGCGATCGCGTCCTGCCGTGAATGCCGCCGCTTCATCCGCTTCAGGATCATGTCGTCGCCGGACTGCAGCGACAGATGCAGATGCGGCATCAGCCGCGCATCGCCGGCGATGGCGTCAAGCAGATCAGCATCCACCTCGATCGAATCGATCGAGGAGATGCGCAGGCGCCTGAGTTCCGGCACATGCCGCAAGATCTGCTTCGTCAGCATGCCGAGCTTCGGCGCGCCCGGAAGGTCAGTGCCGTAGCTGGTGAGATCGACACCGGTCAGCACGATCTCGGCATGGCCGCGCTCGGCCAGCGTCCGCACCTGCTCGACCACCGCGCCCATCGGTACCGAGCGCGAATTGCCGCGGCCATAGGGGATGATGCAGAAGGTGCAGCGATGGTCGCAGCCGTTCTGCACCTGCACGAACACGCGCGGCAGGCCGCTCGTATAGCCGTCGATGAGATGCGGCGCCATCTCCCTCACGGCCATGATGTCGCTGACGGCGATCTTCTCGCCGGCACCGAGATCGAAGGCATCGCGGGCCTCGCGCCACGTGGATGACCGCATCTTGTCGTCATTGCCGACGACGCGATCGACCTCGGTCATGTCGGCGAACATCGCAGCTTGCGTCTGCGCCGCGCAACCGGTGACGACGATGCGCGCCTCGGGCCGTTCGCGCTTCAGTTTGCGGATCGATTGCCGCGCCTGCGCCACCGCCTCGTTGGTGACGGCGCAACTGTTGATGACGATGGTGTCTGAAAGGCCAGCACCCTCGGCCTCGCGGCGGATCACTTCGGCCTCGAAAGCATTGAGGCGGCAGCCGAAGGTGACGACGTCGACGGCCATCAGGCGGCCGGCGCAAACAGCGCCGGATCGAATCTGCCCTCATATTCGAAGGTCGCCGTGCCCGTCATCAGCACGTGATCGTCGCGTTCGCGCCATTCGATGCCGAGCTTGCCGCCGGGCAGCGTGATCTCGACCTTGCGCTCGGCCCGCTTCAGGCGGGCCGCACCGACGGCCGTGGCGCAGGCCGCCGAGCCGCAGGCCCTGGTCAGGCCGGCACCGCGCTCCCAGGTGCGGATCGTGATGTGCTTGTCATCGACGATATGGGCGAGCGTGATGTTGGCGCGCTCCGGGAAGATCGGGTGGTTTTCGAGCAGCGGACCGAAACGCTCGAGATCATAGGCGTCGACGTCGTCGACCCAGAAGATCGCATGCGGATTGCCCATGCTCAACACGGAGGGCGAATGCAGGATGGGATTGTCGATCGGCCCGATCTGCAATTCGATGTAGCGGGTATCACGGAACTCTTCCGCCAGCGGAATGTCCTGCCAGCCGAACTTCGGCGCGCCCATATCGACGGTGTAGAGATCGGGCGCCGGGCCCTGCCAGGCATTGAGCAAGCCGGCCGCCGTCTCGAACGTCGCGGCGGTCTGCCCGTTCTTCTCGAAGATGCGCCGCACCACACAGCGCATGCCGTTGCCGCAGGCACCGGCCTCGGAGCCATCGCTGTTGTAGATGCGGATGAAGGCTTCGGTGCCGTCGAGCCGCGGCTTCTGCAGCACCATGAGCTGGTCGTAGGCCACGCCACCGTTCGCGGACGCCACCGCGCGGGCGTCGTCCGGCGTCACCTTTGCTGCGGAATCGCGCATGTCGACAACGACGATCTCGTTGCCGATGCCGTTCATCTTGGCAAATGCGTGGTTGGCCAGCGCGCTCATGAAAATTCCCGAATTTCGCCTGTCTTATATGGCGATCCTTGGCGGCTTGGCCAGTGATTTGCCGCCGGGCGCCAGGAGGACTGCCAGGAGGACTGCCATGACGCATCTGTCATGGGACGAATTTGGCACCCACGTGTTAGAACGGCGAAAGTTCGTCGCGAACCGGGATGCGCGGCCGGGCTCAAGCCGGATTAGGCCTTGGTGGGCAAGGTCTTGCTGATGAAGGGCCTTGGTTAAGGCCTTGGGGAGAATAAAAATGATGAGGTTTCGTCGTCTTGCTCTGGCCGCGCTGATCCCGGCAGCGGCCTTGTCGCTTGGCCTGCCCGAGGTTCTGGCGCAAACTCCGAGCCCGGCACCGGCGGCCTCGGCAAGTCCCTCGCCGGCCCCATCGGCTTCTCCCGCCCCGGCCGCGAGCGCCTCGCCTGCCCCATCGGCGACGGCCTCACCCGCGCCGTCGCCTGCCGCCAGCGCGTCGCCGGCCCCGACAACGTCGCCCTCGCCCGCAGCCAGTGCCTCACCCAGCCCCACGGCCCCGCCGCCGGCGGCGGCGGCAACACCTGCCCCGGTGCAGACCGCCGATCCGTTCGGCCTGGAAACCACGCTCGAGGCGAAGAAGGTCGTGATGGTCAAGGGCACTGCCAATTGGGACTCGGCCTTCGACACGCTGATCGACGCTTTCAAGGCGCTGAATACGCTCCTGGACAAGCAGAGCATCAAGCATGCCGGCAATGCGATGATCGTCTACACCTCGACCGACGATACCGGCTTCACCTTCCTTGCCGAGATCCCGGTCGAGCAGGATCCCAAGAACCTGGCCAAGGACATGAGCATCGGCAAGTCGCCGGAGGGCAAGGTGCTGAAATTCGTCCATCGCGGTTCCTACGACAACATGGACAACACCTACGAGGCGATCACCAATCACCTCGACGACAAGAGACTGGAAGCCAAGGACACCTTCATCGAGGAATACCTCACCGATCCACTCAAGACGGCAGAGGACAAGCTCGTGATCAACGTTTTCGTGCCGCTGAAGTGAGACCAATGAAAAAGACTGCCGTACTTGCTACGTCCCTTGCCGCCGTTTTCGCCGCCACGCTGCTGACAACGCCCGCGCTTGCCGATGATTTTCCATCCGCCATTACGGTGAGCGGCGAAGCCAACATTTCTGCGGCGCCCGATCTCGCGCAGATCGACGCCGGCGTCGCCAACGACGCCAAGACAGCGAAGGAAGCATCCGATGCCAACAACGCCGCGATGGGCAAGGTGCTGCTGGCTTTGAAGGGCGCCGGCATCGCCGAGAAGGATTACCAGACCTCGCGGCTGTCGCTGCAACCGCAATACGGCCAGAACAAATCCACCGGCGCATCCCCGGTGGTCGGCTTCCGCGCCAGCAACCGCGTCACCGTAAAAATCCGCGACGTGACCAAGGTCGCCGGCATCATCGACACGCTGGTCAGCGCCGGCGCCAACGACATCGGCAACATCTCCTTCGAGGTGACGCAGGCGTCAAAACTGCTCGACGACGCGCGCGAGCAGGCGGTCGTGGACGCGCGCCGCAAGGCCGAGATCTACGCCAAGGCCACCGGCGTCACGCTGGGCGCTCCGCTCAGCGTGTCCGAGGGCGGCGCCCCGGTGCCGCTGTTCAAGGCGCGGATGGCAACAGCGCCGATGGCAGCACCGCAAGCCGCGGTTGCGCCCGGCGAGGAGACGCTGTCGGTGACGGTGAATGTGAGCTGGGCGATCAAAGCGGGGCAGTAGGCCGAAAGAGGCACGCTGCCCGCTCAAACAACGGTGGTCGTCCCCGCGAAGGCGGGGACCCATAACCACAGGGAGGAGTGTGAGGCAACTCTCCCACTCCGAGTCTTCGCCAAACCACTCCCTGTGGGTATGGGTCCCGGATCTACGCTCCGCTTCGCTTCGCTTGTCCGGGACGACAGCGAGACCTAAATCTCCACCACCTGCCCCGGCTTCATCGCCACGAACTTCTCCTGCGGAATCTTCGCAGCATCCAGCGCCTCGAGCAGCGCCTTGGCCGGCGCGTCGATCGCCTCATCCGTGAGCTGGAACGTGCCGTGATGATGCCCGAGCGCGGCCTCGGCGCCGCAATCGCGTAGCGCCTTCACCGCGTCCTCCGGATTCATGTGCTGGTCGCGCATGAACCAGCGCGGCTCGTAGGCGCCGATGGGGAGAATCGCCAGTCGCAGCTTCCCATGCTTCTCGGCGACACGGCGGAAATGCCGGCCATCGCCATAGCCGGAATCGCAGACGACGTAGATTTTTCCGGCCGGCGTCTCCAGCACGAAACTCGCCCACAGCGCCTTGTTGCGATCGAACATGCCGCGCGCCGTCCAGTGCCGGGTCGGCACCAGGTGCACGGCGATGCCCCCGCCGAGGTCGACGCGGTCATGCCAGTCGAAGGCTTCAACCTTGATCGTGGAATCCCAGCTGCGCATCGTCACGTCGTTGCCGAGCGGGGTCACCACGCGCGGAGCAAAATTCTTGGTGAGCCGCGACAGCGTCGCGATGTCGAGATGATCGTAATGGCCGTGCGAGACCAGCACGACGTCGATCTTCGGCAGCTTCTCGAAGGCGATGCCGGGATCGTTGTGCCGCTTCGGCCCGGCCCAGGCGACCGGCGAGACCCGCGTCGACCAGACGGGGTCGACCAGAATGTTGAGGCCGCCGGTCTGGATCAGCCAGCTGGCATGCCCGACGAAGGAGAGCCGCACCTTGTCGCCGTCGACCCGCGCCGGCGGCGTGTCGGCATGGGGGCTGGGCGCCCAGTCGGGCCAGGTGGCGCGCTGCCGCTTGCCGCCGAGCTGCCAACGCAGCACCTCCCGAAGCGATTTCGGCGGCGCGCCGTCCGGATCGAAGAAGTTCAGACCGTCGAAATGGTCGGAGGCGGGACCGTCGTAGGTTTTCATGCGGGACATCCAAAGGGACGGGACACCGACCAGGGCGCCGGCCCCGGCAAGCAGTCCGAACAGGCGGCGGCGGGTGATCGGCACGGCGGGCTTCAGGACTGGTGGCGGAGGTAAGTCATCACCTTCTATATGGGCGAGGCAAACGGAAAAGGAACCTGCAGTCGAAAGCGACGTATTTTCAAGATGTTACCTTGGCAGAGACATTCCGGCGCCCTAACTTTCCTTGACTTTTGGGCGTGAGCGGCGTTTAACCCCGCCACTTTCTCGGAAAGGCTTTCTTTTCGACCCGCCGACTGGTCCTCGAGGCCGGAGGTCAACGCCCGACAGCGCTGTGCGCCCTCGGGCGTAAAGGTGTTTGGACTTTCTTCTCCCTCGCCCCGCTCTTGCGGGGAGAGGGTCGGGGTGAGGGGCTCTCTCCGCGCATGGTGCGCGTAGACGGTCCCGTACCCCCTCACCCGGATCGCAAGGGCGATCCGACCTCTCCCCGCGAGCGGGGAGAGGTAAAAGAGGACAACGGCATTGTTCGACAATCTGTCGGAACGGCTTGGCGGAATTCTCGATCGTCTGACGGGGCGCGGTGCGCTGACCGAAAAGGACGTCGATGCCGCGATGCGCGAGGTGCGCCGCGCGCTGCTGGAGGCCGACGTCGCGCTCGAGGTGGTTCGCAGCTTCACCGAGCGCGTGCGCGAGCAGGCGATCGGCGCCACCGTCGTCAAGTCGGTCACGCCCGGCCAGATGGTGGTCAAGATCGTCCATGACGAGCTGATCAACACGCTCGGCGCCGAAAGCCAGACCATCGACGTCAATTCCGTGCCGCCGGTGCCGATCATGATGGTCGGCCTGCAGGGCTCGGGCAAGACGACCACCACCGCAAAGCTCGCCCGCCGCCTGGTCCAGCGCGACAAGCGCAAGGTGCTGATGGCCTCGCTCGACGTCTACCGTCCGGCGGCGATGGAGCAGCTGGCCGTGCTCGGCCGCGACCTCGACATTCCGACGCTGCCGATCGTCGCCGGCCAGCAGCCGCCGCAGATCGCCAAGCGCGCGATGGAAGCCGGCAAGCTCGGCGGCTACGACATCGTGCTGCTCGACACCGCCGGCCGCACCACGCTCGACGAAGACATGATGGCGGAAGCGGCTGCAATCAAAGCGGCCGCGAACCCGCATGAAGTGCTGCTGGTTGCGGACTCCCTCACCGGCCAGGACGCGGTGAACCTCGCCCGCGCGTTCGATCAGCGCGTCGGCCTCACCGGCATCGTGCTGACGCGCGTCGACGGCGACGGCCGCGGCGGTGCCGCGCTGTCGATGCGCGCGGTCACCGGCAAGCCGATCAAGCTGATCGGCACCGGTGAAAAGACCGACGCGCTGGAAGACTTCCATCCCGACCGTATCGCCGGCCGCATCCTCGGCATGGGCGACGTGGTGTCGCTGGTCGAGCGCGCCGCCGCCAATATCGACGCGGAGAAGGCCGCGCGCACCGCCGAGCGCATGCGCAAGGGTCAGTTCGACCTCAACGACATGCGCGAGCAGCTGTTGCAGATGGCCAGCATGGGCGGCATCAGCGGGCTGATGGGCATGATGCCCGGCATCGCCAAGATGAAGAACCAGATCGCGGCCGCCGGCATCGACGACAAGATCTTGAAGCGCCAGGTCGCGGTGATCGATTCCATGACGCGCGACGAGCGCCGTCATCCCGATCTGCTCAAGGCCAGCCGCAAGAAGCGTATCGCTGCGGGCTCAGGCCAGAGCGTCGAGCAGGTCAACAAGCTGCTCAAGATGCACCGGAACATGGCTGACGTGATGAAGGCGATGGGCTCGGGCAAGCGCGGCCCGCTCGCCGGCATCGCGCAGGCCATGGGCTTTGGCGGCGGCATGAAGCCGCCCTCGCCGGAAGAGATGAAGGCGCTGCAGGAGAAGATGCAGAGCGGCGGCGGACAGGGTCTGCCCAATTTGCCGAAGGATCTGCCTGCCGGCTTGCGTCAGGGCCTGCCGAATGTGCCAGGGCTCACGGGCCTCAGCGGCAAGCCGATGCTGCCGGGCCTCGGCGGTTTTCCCGGCAAGAAGAAATGAGGAATTCGTCACGAGGGATCGCACGGTCTCGCGCGGCGCGAAAATACCAATCAACCGAACAAACTGTACTTTGAAGGAGAACTGAATGTCCGTCGTTATCCGCCTCGCCCGCGCAGGCACCAAGAAGCGTCCCGTCTATCACGTCGTCGTCGCCGACTCGCGCTTCCCCCGCGATGGCCGCTTCATCGAGCGTCTCGGCTATTTCAACCCGCTTCTGCCGAAGGACAACGAGACTCGCCTGAAGCTCGACATGGACAAGGTGAAGGCCTGGCTCGCCAAGGGCGCGCAGCCGTCCGACCGCGTGGCGCGTTTCCTCGACGCTGCCGGCGTCAAGAAGCGCGAAGCGCGCAACAACCCCGAGAAGGCCGTGCCGCGCAAGGAGCGCAAGGCGCAGGCCGAAGCCGCCGCGAAGGGCTAAGGCTAAATCATGTCGGCGCTGGTCTGCGTCGCGCGGATCGGCGCCGCGCATGGTGTGCGCGGTGCGGTCAAATTGTGGACCTTCACCGAGGATCCCTTTGCCGTCAGGAGCTACGGTCCGCTGCTGTCCAAGGACGGCAAGCGCCAGTTCGAGGTCGCAACGGCGCGCGAGGCAAAAGATCATCTGGTCGCGACGTTCAAGGGCGTCACGACCCGCGATGAGGCCGAGCGCCTCAACGGCATCGAGCTCTACGTCGCGCGCGAAAAACTGCCCGCGACGGATGAGGACGAATATTACCACACCGACCTGATCGGGCTCGCCGCCGTCACCACGGAAGGCGATGCGCTCGGCCGCGTGCTCGCGATCCATAATTTCGGCGCCGGCGACATCATCGAGATCGCTCCACCCAAGGGCACGACGATGCTGCTGCCGTTCTCGAACGCAGTGGTGCCGGAGGTCGATCTCAAAGGCGGCCGCGTCGTGATCGCGCTGCCGCAGGAGATCGAGGGCGATGACAATGATCCCTCCACGAGTCGTCCCCGCGAACGCGGGGACCCATAACCACAGGCCGTGGTTTTTGGCTAAGCTGATGGCTCCAGCCATCGCAAAACTGGCTGCGGTGGTTATGGGTCCCGGATCTGCGCTGCGCTTGTCCGGAACGACGAGAATTGAGATCCGATGACAACCCCCTCACCCTGGCGCGCGACGGTGCTGACGCTGTTTCCGGAGATGTTTCCGGGGCCGCTCGGCGTGAGCCTGGCCGGCCGGGCGCTGGCCTCCGGGCTGTGGGAGATCGAGGCGCGGGACATCCGGGCGTCCGCCACCGACCGCCACCGCAGCGTTGACGACACCCCGGCCGGCGGCGGGCCGGGCATGGTGCTGCGGGCGGATGTTCTGGCGGCGGCCATCGATGCCGCCGAGATCGCCCCCGAGCGGCCGCGGCTGCTGATGAGCCCGAGGGGTCGGCCATTGACCCAGGCCCGCGTCACAGAGCTCGCCCAGGGCCCCGGCCCCCTGATCGTCTGCGGGCGCTTCGAGGGGATCGACCAGCGGGTGATCGACGGGCGGGGCCTGGAAGAGGTCTCGATCGGGGATTACGTGCTGTCCGGGGGCGAAATCGCCGCTTTGGCCCTGATCGACGCCTGCGTGCGGCTGCTGCCGGGCGTGATGGGCAAGGAGGCCTCGGGAACCGAGGAGAGCTTCTCCGACGGCCTGCTCGAATACCCCCAATACACCCGGCCGCAGCTGTTCGAGGCCGCTCCGATCCCTGATATCCTGACCTCGGGCGACCACGCCAAGGTTGCCAGCTGGCGACGGGCGCAATCGGAGGCCCTCACGGCGGCCCGGCGGCCGGATTTATGGGCCCAGATCCCCCCCAAGGCCCCGAATCGGGCGGGACGCCAAAAAACGCCAAAAAACAAGACAGACGGGTGACAAACGCTCCGGCTTGCCTTATAGGAGCGGCCACATCCGCAATAGCTGGATAGACGAATTTCGCGCAGCCCCCGATCTGCGGCTGGGCGCGCCGATGGAGATTTACCCATGAACCTGATCAAGCAGCTCGAGCAAGAGCAATTCGACAAGCTGTCCGCTGGCAAGGACATCCCGGAATTCGGTCCCGGCGACACCGTGATCGTCAACGTGAAGGTCGTCGAAGGCGACCGCACCCGCGTGCAGGCCTATGAAGGCGTCTGCATCGGCCGTTCCGGCGGTGGGCTCAACGAGAGCTTCACCGTCCGCAAGATCTCCTACGGCGAGGGCGTGGAGCGCGTGTTCCCGGTGATGTCGCCGATGATCGACTCGATCAAGGTGGTGCGCCGCGGCAAGGTGCGTCGCGCCAAGCTCTATTACCTCCGCAGCCTTCGCGGCAAGTCGGCCCGCATCGTCGAGAAGCAGGACCGCCAGACCGCGGTCGGCGAGTAAGCTCCGCCCCATCAGGCAAGTTTTCGAAAGCGCGGGGCTCGGCTCCGCGCTTTTTTGTTGCGTCAGCCGTGCGCGTCAAACCACTCGCGCTTCCAATTCGGCCTGCTATATATTCTTGGAATGTTTCCAGATCCGGCCAGCCTCGCCCCCGTCAAGCGCATCGTCATCGACGATCGCTCGCGGCTGCCTGGCCGGTTCTTCGGACGCTTCGCGACCTCGGCAACGTCAGAGCTTACGCGCGCAGCCTAAAAGCTGCGCTGACGATTTTGTTGCCCGCGCGCCGCGCGCGCCTATCCGCTGACACAACGTTCTTTCGGAGCTGACGCTCATGTCCAAGCCGACCACATTGTACGACAAGATCTGGAACGACCATCTGGTGCACGAAGCCGAGGACGGCACCTGCCTGCTTTATATCGATCGCCATCTGGTGCACGAGGTGACCTCGCCGCAAGCGTTCGAAGGCCTGCGCGCGACGGGGCGCAAGGTTCATGCGCCCGAGAAGACGCTCGCCGTGGTCGACCACAACGTGCCGACCACCGATCGCACAAAGCCGAATCCCGATCCTGAAAGCATCGAGCAGATCAAGGCGCTGGCCGAGAACGCCAAGGAATTCGGCATCGAATATTACAACGAGTTCGACAAGCGCCAGGGTGTCGTCCACGTCATCGGTCCCGAGCAGGGCTTTACCCTGCCCGGCACCACCATCGTCTGCGGTGACAGCCACACCTCGACGCATGGCGCGTTCGGCGCGCTCGCGCACGGCATCGGCACTAGCGAGGTCGAGCACGTGCTGGCGACGCAGACGCTGATCCAGAAGAAGGCGAAGAACATGCGCGTCACCGTCGATGGCAAATTGCCCGACGGCGTGACGGGCAAGGACATCATCCTCGCCATCATCGGCGAGATCGGCACCGCGGGCGGCACCGGCTACGTACTGGAATACGCCGGCGACGCCATCAGCGCGCTCAGCATGGAAGGCCGCATGACGGTCTGCAACATGTCGATCGAAGGCGGCGCGCGCGCCGGCCTGGTCGCGCCCGACCAGAAAGCGTTCGACTTCCTGCGCGGCCGCCCCAAAGCCCCGAAGGGCGCCGACTGGGACGCGGCGATGCGCTACTGGGAGAAGTTGCGCTCCGACGAGGGCGCGCATTTCGACAACGAGCTGCGCCTCGATGCCGCCAAGCTGCCGCCGATCGTGACCTGGGGCACCAGCCCTGAGGACGTCATCTCCGTGACCGGCATCGTGCCCGACCCTGACAAGATCGCGGACGAGGCCAAGCGTCTCTCCAAGCACCGCGCGCTGAAGTACATGGGCCTCACCGCGGGCACCAAGATCACCGACATCAAGGTCGACCGCATCTTCATCGGCTCCTGCACCAATGGCCGCATCGAGGACTTGCGCGCGGCGGCGAAGATTGCCGAAGGCAAGACCGTCTCAGCGCATGTCAACGCCATGGTCGTGCCGGGCTCCGGCCTCGTGAAGGAGCAGGCCGAAGCCGAAGGTCTGGATAAGATCTTCATCAAGGCCGGCTTCGAATGGCGCGAGCCCGGTTGCTCGATGTGCCTCGCGATGAACCCGGACAAGCTGGCCCCGGAAGAGCGCTGCGCCTCGACCTCGAACCGCAATTTCGAGGGCCGCCAGGGCTTCAAGGGCCGCACCCATCTGGTGTCGCCGGCGATGGCGGCAGCGGCGGCGATCGCGGGTCATTTCGTCGACGTCAGGGACTGGCGCTAAGCCGGTCCCTGCAATTGTAGCGATCGCGGCAAACCGCCGTTAAACGATCGCCTGACACTCTCGTCCTCGCGAGGTTTTCGCGAGGACGCGCGCCATGGCCAACAAGCCTGAATATGTCGACCTGATCGGCGAGGCCACGCGCCAGCACCGCCGGCGCGCGCCGCGCCTGCACATCGTCGCCAAGCCCGAGATCGAGGAGATCTCGAAGCTCAGCCGCTGGCCGCCTGCGATGTTCAAGCAGTGGAAGGTCGAGACCCTGATGCGGTGGAAGTCAGCATCGTGGAAGCTGAAGGATTGGCTTTAGGCCACCGGATAAACAAAGGGCGCCGCTAAGGCGCCCTTTTCGCTTCGATCGTGCTTACCAATATCGATACGGATGGTGCCAGCGATGCCAGCGGCAGATGCGGCGCGGGCCGTAATAGGTCCAGATGACCCGGCAGCGGCGCGGATGATGGTAGTAGGGATAATAGCCGCCGACATAATAGCGCCGGTGGAAGTGGCGATGGCCGTAGTGAGGCCGATAGATCCCGTAGCGATGAAATCCGCCGTAGCGGTGAACGCCGCCATAGCGATAGCCGCCGCCATGGAAGGCCGGCGCAGCACGGAAGCGGCCGATATGGCCGCCATGGAATCCACCGCCGCGGAAACCGCCGATATGTCCTCCGCCACCGCGGAAGCCTCCACCACCGTGAAAATGCCCGCCACCGCCATGTCCACCGCCGCCGTGGCGAACCTTCGTGACGAGGTCGTCGGCCGCGGCCTTCGTCGCAGGTGACGTCGCCGGATTGATCAAGGTCAGCGCTTCAGCACGACGCGCGGTTCCGGCCGACAGCATCAGCGTCGCCGCAGCTGCAATCCCGAGCAGGCGCATCGGGCCTGCCCGGAGACCCAAACTCCTCAGCATGGACTTCTCCCTGAATCTGGACAGCGGAGTGGCGATGCTCGTTCCCGGCCCGCGTCATCCCTGTTCAATTGCAGTCGCTCCCGGGGTTAAATTGCGGACAGCGATGTGAACGCGCCATGAATGAACGAGGCGGGCGCCGCGCTGCGGCGCTGTGCCGCTAAGGGAAGGAAGTCTTGAGATGACCGTCTACGCGATTGCACAATTGAAGATGACCGACCGCGCGGCCTACGATCGCTATCAGGCGCGGTTCTTCGATGTGTTCAGGAAGTACAATGGGCGGCTGCTCGCTGCCGATGAGCGACCGCGCGTGCTCGAAGGGGCGTGGCCGCACGACAAGCTGGTCATGATGTCGTTTCCGGACGAGGCCGCCTTCCTCGCCTTCTCGAACTCACCCGACTACGAGGAGATTTCGCGCGACCGCAAGGCGGGCGCGCAGGCGACCGTATTACTGGTCAAGGGATTTGCGCCCGCCGGCTAGGACGTCACCAGAACGGCCCGTAGCCGAACACGAACGGCGCGGGCACGCGGTAGGGATAAGGACGGTAGTGGACCGGCCGCGCGTAATAACGGGGATCATGGCGCACGATGGGCCGCGCAATGCCATGGGTTCGTGCGTGTCGTCGCACGTCGAAGACGGCGATCCCGGCCGAGGCCTCCGCCACCCTCGGCGCCGCGGACGCGCGAGGCAGGCCCGCGGCAAGCGCGACGACAACGGCCAATGCAAACCATCTCGCCATGACGCCCCCTTGAGGCTCCCGCGCTGCGCGCGAGCGTCGAACCGGCATCAGCCGCGGCGCCAGTAGCAGCTCATCCGCGGCACGATCACCGTGCCGCTCGGCCGGTATTCCTGCACATAGGTCGCGTTGCATTCGCGGACCGCGTCGGGACCGGGATTGTAGCGCGGATAGACGCCGTCAGGACTGTAATAGGGCGTGACGCGCAAGCGCGGCGGCCGCTTGCGCGGCGGCGGGGCATCAGGCGAGGCTGCCTGGGCGAGGCGAATCTCGGAGCCGGCGGTCTGCGCCTCGGCGCCAACGCAAAACGGCGAAAACAACCCCATGCACAGTAGCGTCAGCGCTGTTTTCGCTCGCATTTTTCCGCCCACCTGAAACGTCCCATTCGAGGCCCACGCTCCCCGTTTTGGCGGCGCCCGTCAACCTCGCCGCGCTTTATAAAGCGGGATGCATCAGCGGGAAACCCGCGCTAAGAGAGCCTCATGTGGACGGAATTGAAAGCGCCTTCGCTGGCCGAGATGGAAGCGACGGCACACGACATCTTCGAGCGCCTGCCGGCGGAATTTCGTAGGCTGTGCGAGGGCGTGATCCTCCGCGTCGACGATTTCCCGACCGAGGAGGTCCTGGACGAAATGGAATGCGAGAGCGAGTTCGACCTGCTCGGCCTGTTCCAGGGCGTCGGCCTGCCGCAGCAGAGCCTTGGCGACGTGGCGCGGCTGCCCAACATGGTCTGGCTCTACCGCCGGCCGATCCTGGATTACTGGGCCGAGCACGACGAGAGCCTCGGCCATATCGTCCGCCACGTCCTGATCCACGAGATCGGCCACCATTTTGGCCTCTCGGACGACGATATGGCGGCGATTGAGGCTCAGGCAGAGTAGACCTGCCCAATTCGGCCTAGGATTCCGGCCCCGATCGCGATAAATACCTGTTCCCCTAGACCCATCCGGGAAAGCGCAACCATGGACAAGTTCACCACGCTGGAAGGCGTCGCGGCGCCGCTGAAGATCATCAATGTCGACACCGACATGATCATTCCGAAGCAGTACCTCAAGACCATCAAGCGCACCGGACTTGGCAAGGGGCTCTTCTCCGAGCAGCGCTACAAGGACGACGGCAGCGAGAATCCGGATTTCGTCCTCAATCAGCCCGCCTATCGCAATGCGAAGGTGCTGGTTGCCGGCGACAATTTCGGCTGCGGCTCGAGCCGCGAGCACGCGCCCTGGGCGCTGCTCGACTTCGGCATCCGCTGCGTGATCTCGACCTCGTTCGGCGACATCTTCTACAACAACTGCTTCAAGAACGGCATTCTGCCGATCCGCGTCAGCCAGGAAGACCTCGACAAGCTGTTCGACGATGCCGAGCGCGGCGCCAATGCGACGCTGACGATCGACCTGCCGAACCAGGAGATCCGCGGCCCCGACGGCGGCAAGGTCAAGTTCGAGATCGACCCGTTCCGCAAGCACTGCCTGATCAACGGCCTCGACGACATCGGCCTCACGATGGAGAAGAAGGCCTCGATCGACACCTATGAGGACAAGCTCAAGCGCGAACGCGCCTGGGCCTGAGCTTGCGTCTTCATTCAGCCCCGGTGCCGACTGCGCCGGGGCTTTTTCTTTGCCTCGCTTATCCCGGATAGCTCGCCGCATGCTGCCCGACATCGTCACCTTCTGGCATGGCCCGATGGATGCGCTGCGCCAGACCTGTCTGCGCTCGCAGCTGGCGGCCGGCCACAAGGTCACGGTCTATAGTTTCGACACCATTCCCGGCCTGCCCGCCGGCGTCGCAAACGCGGACGCCGAAGCGATCCTGCCGCACGCGTTCTCGGAACGCTTGCGGCCGCCACAACCGGATGGAAGCTGGCGCGACTGGACCACGCTGCAGTTCAGCGATTTCTTCCGCATGAAGCTGATGGCGAAGGATCTCGGCCTCTGGCTCGACGCCGATGTGCTGCTCTTGAAGCCGGTCGAGATCGATCCGGCAAAACCCTACTTTGCCTGGGAGCGGCCACGCCAGCTCGGCAATTCCGTGATCTACCTGCCGCCCGGGCACGGCATCGTCGCCGCCTTCGAGGAGCTGATGGAGCAGGAGGAGCTGACGCCGAACTGGCTGTCGGTCCGCCATCGCATCACCTTCATGATGCGCCGCCTGCGCGGCAGCTCGAACCGCCTCTCCGATATCCGCGTCGCGATCTTCGGCCCCGCGGCACTCACCGCGCTCGCGCGCCGCACCGGCGAGCTCGCTTGCGCGCTGCCGAAGCAGTCGTTCTACGCCGTGCATGCGGAACCAAAACTGTTCTTCGATCCCTCGAGCTATCTCGACCTCGTCACCAGCCCCGAGATTATCGGCCTGCACATCTCGCCCAAGGGCCGCGGCGGCGAAAAGCCGATTCCCGGCAGCCTGTATGCCTGGGCGGCGGAGCGGTTTGCTTAGCTCTCGTGCCCCGGACGCTGCGCAGCACCTCTTGGTGATGCGCTGCTGAGCCGGGGCCCAGTAACGTGGCGAGATGGGTCCCGGCTCTGCGGAGCGGCACTTCGCGCCGCACCGCGTCCGGGACACGCGATCAATCTCGCTCGATCGAGTTTGATCCAGCGCAACGCGCCCCTGCATCATTGTGCTTAATTCGCTCCAATTCCGCTGTCCGAAGGGAGCTTTCCATGAGCACCGCAAGCAGGCCATATCCCATCGTCCAGGACCTCATCGACTCCTTTGCGAGCTGGCTGAAGCACCGCCGCGAGCTGAACGAGATGCGGCAGCTCGATCGCGCCGATTTCGACCGGATCGCGAGCGACTTGAGGATCGCGCCTGACGATCTCGAGGAACTGGTCCGCCACGGCAAGCATTCTGCCGACGAGCTGCCAATGATGCTGCAGCAGCTCGGCATCAGCGCCGAAGGCCTCGGCCGCGCGCAGCCGCTGCTGCTCCGCGACATGGAGCGGGTCTGCTCGCTCTGCAACAACAAGGGACAATGCGACCGCGATCTCGCAGAGGGCACCGCCGCGGAGAATTATCACGGTTACTGCGGCAATGCCGCGACGCTGGAATCGCTCGACCGCGCCGATGTCGCGCCGCGGTGAGGCGGCGCAACGCCGGCTCATTCCGCGTCAGAAGTCAACCGACATCGATAGCCACAGCGTCCGCGGCATGCCGCTGATCACATAGCCGGTCGGATTGCCGATCCAGTAGCGATTGTCGAACAGATTGGTGACGGACCCGCGGAACGTGGTCGGCCGCCCAGCCAGGCTGGTAGCATAGCGTGCCCCGAGGTCGAAGGTCATCCACGCGGGGACGCTCTGGATGTTGTCGGTGCTGACATAGGCCCGGCTGGTGTAGATCGTGCGAGCCGTCGCCGTCAGCCCAGGCAGGAAGGGCGCATCCCACTCGATACCAAGATTGCTCTGCCAGCCCGGAGCACCGACCGCATGATTTCCGTCATGGAGGTGCCCTTCGGTCTTCGTGAGCCGTGCATCGAGATAAGTCACGCCGCCCAGAACCCGGATCCCCGGCGCCACTTCGCCGAAGGTGTTGAGCTCGACGCCGCGGTTTCTCTGTTCGCCGTCGAGGTTGTAGATCTTGGTGACGGGATCGACGACGCCGCTCGGCAGGCTGATCTGGAACGCCGCCAGGCTCGCGCCGAAGCGACCGAGATCGAGCTTGGTGCCGACCTCGTATTGCCTGGTCTTGAAGGGAGCGAACACCGCGTTGGTGTTGGCTGCGCCGGCCGGCGGCGTGGGACCGGGCGAAAGACCTTCGATGTAGCTGGCGTAAAAGGACACTTCCTTGATCGGTCGCACCAGCAGGGCCACGGAGGGCGACGTCGCGCTCTGGTCATAGTGGGCGGTCTCCAGACCGCTCGCGGGATCAAAGCCGTTCGCAATGACCTGCTGCTGTCTGGCGCCGACGGTCACCTGAAGCATCCCGTTCATCATCGAGAGCGTATCGGCAACGCCGACGCTTCGCAGGCCGAGAAAGTCGGATTTGCCTTCGGCGAAGGACGACACCGGTGTGCCGGGGCTCGCCAGCAGCGTGGGTGTGTAGATGTTGGTGAGATAGTTCCCGTAATTGGTCTGACCGAGCCAGTCGGTTCGGTTCAGGACACTGCCGCTGACCACGACTTCATGCCCGACCGGGCCTGTATCGAAGCGCGCCCGAACACCGGCTTCGCCAGACACGGCCTCGGACTTCCCGGTCTGGAAGCGCGACGTTGAAAGTGCGTCGCCCGAGGTCGTGAGGATCGTCGCTCCCGGCGCCTCCCGCTTGTCATAACCGAATTGGTTGGCGCCGATGGCGCCGAACATGGTGACGTTGTTGGACAGGTCGTATTCAGCGCGCGTCAGCCCCGTGAGGCTCTTCGCGCGGGCATAGTCGAAGGGCTGGGCGAGATTGATGCGAGGATCCGGCGCATTGGGCACCGCGATGCCCTTGACCGGCGTATAGCCGCGCGCCGCAGCTTTCATCCAGTCGTCCTGATAGATGACATCGGCCGACCACCGAAAGCGCTCGCCGCGGTAGTCGACACCGAGCGAACCGACACCGTCACGCACCGATTGGCGGTCGATCGTGGTGTCTCCACCATTGAACCCGCCATTGAACCGGACGCCCCATTCCTTCTGATCCCCGTAGCGGCGCGCCACGTCGACCTCCGTGCCAAAGCGGGCATTCGACATGTAGCCGACGGTCAAGCGCGTCAGATCTTCGTAAGCACGTTTGGTCACGACATTGACGCTACCGCCGATGCTTCCCTGCGGGGCCATGCCGTTGAGGAACGCGCCCGGGCCCTTGAGCAATTCGATACGCTCGATCGGCGCCGGGTTGACACGATAGGCCGGCACCAGACCGTACAGCCCGTTCAACGCGATCTCGCTGTTCTCGACCCGGAAGCCGCGAATGGTCAGTGCGTCATAGCGGTTGCTGCTGCCGATTGCCGCGCGGACCGACGGATCGGAATTGGTCAGAACCTCGGCGACGCTGGTCGCCTGCTGGTCACGGATGGTCTTCTCCGTATAGCTGGCGAGACTGTATGGCGTATCCATGTAGTCTTTGTTGCCGAGCAGGCCGAGCTGGCCACCTCGCGCGACTTGTCCGCCGACATACGGTACCGGCAACGCGGCCCGCTGCGCGCCGACCGTCGCAGGTGCGCTTGCTGCCGGCGCGCTCGCGGGCCGATCGGCCTGGCGCCTCGCGCGCACTGCATTCGATGAAGGTTGCCTCCGGGCAGGCACAGCGCGGCGCTCCGGCGCAGATACGGCAACCGGAGGAAGCGACTGTCCGGGTCCGGTCGACGGTTGAACGTTGGATTGCTGTGCGAATGACGATGTCGTGGTCAGCAGCATCGATACGGACACGAGCAAAAATACGCGCGTGCCGTTCCAATCGTGAATCATAGTACCCCGGAGTCTTTTCTTATTGATGCCCCGTCTCATCACGCCGACGAGACAAGAAGTGCAATAAACAGCCAGGCGAGCATCGCCAAATAGAAGGTATCTGAAATAGAAGGCATCTAATGTATTGAGCGAGATCTCGGCGCGAGACGCAGACGAGAGCGTTGTCGACTGACGCTTTGATTTCACGCGGCGTCCAACGTTGGCAGGCGCGAAACATCAAATTCACGCGTGCATTCGCACGAGGTGCTTCCGCGCAACATCACCTCAGAGCGCGCACCGAGAGGTCGCGGCGCGACGGATGCGGGTGATTGCCACAGTCCGTCGGACGAAGGAGTCGAGACGCGAGATGACGTTGTTGGACGCAAGAAGGACTCGTCGCACGACGGGGTGTCAGCGCGCACAGCCGCAATTGCTGCCCGACAGGAAGCGGGTCTGCCCGCTGTGCAATCACAAGGGACAGTGCGATCGCGATCTCGCCGACGGCACCGCGCGGAGAACTATCACGGCTATTGCGCCAACGCCTCGACACTGGAATCGCTCGACCGGGCCAAAGTCGCGCCGCGGTGAGCGGCGCAGAAGATTTCGCTCGCCGCACACTCATCAATCCCTACCTTGGGATCGGCGCAAGGATGTCCGCTGTACCCGGGGGTATAGCAGATCTCCCCAGAGGTCCGCGCCGGGACAAGGTTAAACTCGCGCGCTGCTGCAACCATCACTGGTCGATCAGCACGTGGTGCACCTCGCCGAGCGGCAAAAGATCGCGAATAGTATGATGTATGCAAGATCCCGTTTGCGCGAGGAGGATGCCGACAAGGTCTCCGCAATTATCCGTGCTTGATCTCGACGAATGGCTCTGTTTGGATAGTTTCCCTTCGGGCAATTCGTATTTCGGATAATCATGGCAAATGAAGTAGATCGATCCCGTCGTTCATTGGGTGCCCGTTCACAAGAAAGCATCGTGACCGTCCACCGCGCGGGCATCGGGAATCGGCTACTGGCGGCGTTGCCGCCGGCGGATCTCGGCTTGCTCACGCCCTACTTCCAGAAAGTCTCGTTCGAACCCGATGCCGTCCTGGTGCGGTCGGGCGATGAGCTCGACCCGGTTTATTTTCCCCATAGCGGCGCAATCGCCTTCATGCTCGATATGCCGGACGGGCAAACGGTCGCAACCACCTTGATGGGACGGGAAGGCGCTTTGGCCTCGTTCTCCGTGCTCGGCCCGTCGCTTTCATCCGTGACCGCGGTTACTCGCATAGCCGGCACAGCATCGCTGATTTCCGCCGCCAAATTTCGCGCCGCCTTTGCGCAAAGCACAGCCATCAGGAACGTGGTGCAGGTCCACGCCCGCGCGGTGTTATTGCAGCTCCAGCACGTAGCCGCTTGCAACGCGCTGCACCGGGTGGATGGCCGCATGGCGCGGTGGCTCCTGCAGCTTCACGACCGCGTGCCCGATGACCGGCTTCCGGTGACGCAGGAGGCGCTTGCGCAGCTGCTTGGGGTGCGACGGACGACAGTAACCCTGACGATGAGCAAGCTACGCGAGGCCGGCGCGGTCCCGTCCGACGGGCGCGGGTTTGTAGAGATCGATCGGGCGCGGCTCGAGAAGGTCGCATGCGATTGTTATGCGCTCATGCAGCGCAACATCGATCGGATGTATTGCGAGGAATTGGCCGCACCGTCCTCTGCTCTTGGCGAACAGAAGATGGCCGTTTGTCGCGGAAAAGCGGATATCGCTTTTTCGAGTTGACGCTTCAGCCCTTGCTCATCGCCGCAATGGCATCCGCGATTGCGATCGTGCGCCGGGCCATGTCGGCGTGCAGCCGCTCCACCATCGCGCCGTCCAAGCGGATCGCGCCGCGCGAGACGTTCTCCGGCAGCTCGAACGCCGCGATGATTTTTCGTGCGCGCGCGACTTCCTCTTCGGGCGGCGTGAAGATCGCGTTGCAGGCGTCGATCTGCGAGGGGTGGATCAGCGTCTTGCCGTCGAAGCCGAGATCGCGGCCCTGCGCGCATTCGGTGGCAAAGCCGTCGGAATTGGCGATGTCGCTGTAGGGGCCGTCGAGGATTTCGAGGCCGTGGGCGCGCGTCGCCAGGATGCAGTGCGTGATCATCGGGATCATCGCGGCGCGGCCGGGCAGCATCTTGATGCGCGTTTCGCGTGAGATGTCGTTCGGGCCGAACACGAAGCCGGAGAGGCGCCGCGATTGATCGCGCCCGGCCTCGGCCAGCTCCTCCGCGTGCAGCACGGCGCGCGCGGTCTCGATCATGGCCCAGACCTTCACCGTCGGCGCCGCGCCAAGCTCGGTAAGACGGAGGCCGATCGTATCGAGATCTTCGATACTTGAAACTTTTGGAACCAGGATGCCGTCGGGCGAGGCCTTGGCGGCCATGGCGAGATCGTCGGCCCACCAGGGCGTGTCGAGACCGTTGGTCCGGATCAGGATCTCGCGCTTGCCGAACCCCTTGGCCGCGATGGCCGCCGCGATTCCATCGCGCGCCACCGCCTTGGCGTCGGGAGCGACGGAATCTTCCAGATCGAGGATCAGGCCGTCGGCGGCGAGATTGCGCGCCTTTTCCAGCGCGCGGGGGTTGGAGCCGGGCATGAACAGATGGCTGCGGCGCGGGCGGGTCATGCAAGTGTTCCTTCCGGTTTCCTCAGGCGGTTGTAGAGCACGATCCGGAAAACTGTGCGGCGATTTTCCGGCAAGGATCATGCTCAAGCAAACAGCCACAGGCGATAACATCTGGCCTGCCTATTCGAAAGGCTTGTTCGCCTCGGCGGTATATGTTTAGGCATAGGCCATGACCGCATTCCCAGAGCATTTGCTGGAAGGCTACAGGGCCTTCGCCACCCAGCGGCTGCCGACCGAGCAGACCCGCTACCGCGACCTGTCGGTGAAGGGGCAGTCGCCGGAAGTAATGGTGATCGGCTGCTGCGACAGCCGCGTCTCGCCCGAGGTGATCTTCGACGTCGGCCCGGGCGAATTGTTCGTGGTCCGCAACATCGCCAATCTGGTGCCGGTGTATCAGCCCGACGGCAACGCGCATGGCGTCTCGGCCGCGCTGGAATATGCGGTGACGGTGCTGAAGGTGAAACACATCGTGGTGCTCGGCCACGCCCAATGCGGCGGCATCCGCGCCTTCGTCGACAAGCTCGAGCCGCTGACGCCCGGCGACTTCATCGGCAAATGGATGCAGATGTTCATCAAGCCGGGTGAAGTGGTCGAGCAACGTGACCATGAGAGCATGGCGCAATTCGTCGAGCGCATCGAGAAGGCCGCGGTGTTCCGCAGCCTGGAAAACCTGATGACGTTCCCGTTCGTGCAGAAGGCGGTCGATGCCGGCCAGATGCAGACCCACGGCGCCTATTTCGGCGTCGCGGAGGGATCGCTGTTCGTGCTGGACAAGGCGAGCAAGGAATTCAAGAACGCGCGTAGCGTGGCGTAGGGCGAGATTTCGTCAGCTGCCGCGTCAAACGAGATCGTCGTCCCGGACAAGCGCAAGCGCAGATCCGGGACCCATACGCCGCAGCAATAATTTTGCGAAGACCCGGAGTTACCAGCTTCGCGCCAAACCACTTCCTGTGGTTATGGGTCCCGGATCTGCGCGCGCTTGTTGCGCGCTTGTCCGGGACGACAGGAGAGAGTTCGTCAGGCCGCCTTCTTCTTCGCGCTGATCAGCTTGCGGTTGATCAGCACTTCCGCGATCTGGATCGCGTTGAGGGCTGCGCCCTTGCGGAGGTTGTCGGACACGCACCACAGCACGAGACCGTTCTCCACCGTCGCGTCCTCGCGGATGCGGCTGATGTAAGTCGCGTCCTCGCCGGCCGCTTCGTAAGGCGTGGCGTAGCCGCCGGGCTCCTGCTTGTCGATGACGAGGCAGCCGGGCGCCGTGCGCAGGATGTTGCGCGCTTCGTCCGCGCTGATCGGATTCTCGAACTCGATGTTGACGGCCTCGGAGTGGCCGACGAACACGGGCACGCGCACACAAGTAGCGGAGAGCTTGATCTTGGGATCAAGAATCTTCTTGGTCTCCGCCATCATCTTCCATTCTTCCTTGGTGTAGCCGTCCTCCATGAAGACGTCGATGTGGGGGATGACGTTGAAGGCGATGCGCTTGGGGAACTTCTTCGCGACCAGCTCGTCATTGGTGTAGACGGCCTTGGTCTGCGAGAACAGCTCGTCCATCCCGTCCTTGCCGGCGCCCGACACCGATTGATAGGTCGAGACCACGACGCGCTTGATGGTCGCCTTGTCGTGCAGCGGCTTGAGCGCGACCACGAGCTGCGCGGTCGAGCAGTTCGGGTTGGCGATGATGTTCTTCTTCTTGAAGCCTTCGGTCGCAGCCGCATTCACCTCCGGCACGATCAGCGGCACGTCCGGATCCATGCGCCAGGCCGAGGAATTGTCGATCACGACGGCGCCGGCGGCGCCGATCTTCGGCGACCATTCCTTCGACACCTCGCCGCCCGCCGACATCAGGCAGATGTCGACATCGGAGAAATCAAAGTGCTCGAGCGCCTTGCACTTCAGGGTGCGGTCGCCATAGGAGACCTCGACGCCGATGCTGCGGCGCGACGCCAGCGCCACGACCTCGTCCGCGGGGAATTTGCGCTCATCGAGGATGTTGAGCATTTCCCGTCCGACATTGCCGGTCGCGCCGACGACTGCGACTTTGTAACCCATCGTTCACTCTCCGATGAAAAAGCCCGTTCCTGAAGCTGACGCTTAAACAGGAAGAGCAGCGCTTCTATGCGAGAACCGGCCTCAAGACAACGTTGGACCATGCCTTAGGGACGTGGATGAAGTCGCCTGAGGCCAGCACGGCCGCAATCTCCACCCGGACCCATCTCTATCTGACGCTGGCAGCCTTCGCCGACGAGGTGGTCGGCACGCTGGCGCGCCTGATCGCCTATGTGGGGGCGCTCGCTCTGTTTGCCATCCTCGCCCTCGCGGCGCTGGGTCAGCTGCCCGAGCTGCGCGGCGATGATCCCGCAGACAAGCCGGGCTGGAGCACGGCCGACCGATCGCACCCGGCTTTCGCCCTTAGCCGGATCGATTCATCTGAAAAAACAGCCTCTTACGCCATCTTTCGGCATCCCGAAGGCGGCCGCAAAGACGTGATGCGCTGGGCGAGCGCGGCGGGCCAGCCGCTGGCCGAGCTCGAAATCTATCGGGAAGGCGGCGAGTTCGATGTGGCCCGTCCTGTAGCGACGGACCTCGCCGTCCAGATGGGTCTCGGGGCGGCCACCCCGCTCGAGCAAGCCGGCCTGATCGAGACGAAATTCGGCCCCGTCGCGCTGTTCCGGCCGATCGGCGCGGACAAGGGGACGCTGGCCTGCCTCGGCTACCTCAAGCGCAACGAGGAGCCAGGCTTGCAGATCTCCGGCTTCTCCTGCCAGGGCGACACAATGCCCGCCCGGCGTGCGGCGATCGCCTGCACGCTGAACCGGCTAACGCTGCTGACCTCCGGCAACGAGCCGAAGCTGGCGGAATTGTTCGCCCGTGCCGAGCTGAAGCGCCGTGCTTGCGACCTCGCGGGCTCGCCGGACTGGCTGCTGGGCGCCGCCAACGCGCAATTGCGCGGGGCGCTTTGACCGGCATCAAGCTCAAGTGGCTGGTATTGATGCAACTTTTGCCAGCGCGCACGATTATTCCGAGCTGGTGTGACCCAATAGACCTAGTTGCGCTCACCCCGGCCGGGCTAGTATGGGGTGAAATCGACTGGCGGTGCGCCGCCTGAAGGGGACGTGATGAGCTGGAAATTCTCTGCCAAACTGGCGACCTTGTTTGCGGCGGGCGCTGTGATTGCCCTGTCCCTTGCGACGCCGGCCTCGGCTGACAACAAGACCAAGCGCTATGACGAGCGCGGCCGCCACTATTACGGCCCGAGCGGCCCCAACGCCGTCTACCAGCAGGGCCGCACCCGCATCTATGTCAGCAAGCGCTCCTGGCTCGACGGCGGCACCGAGGTCAATCCGGGCGACCGCAAGTTCTCCGACTACGCCTTCCCACCGGCGGTTGGCTATCCGTCCTTCGCCCGCGAGAATCTCAACCGCCCGATCGACCGCCAGCCGCTCTCGCCGCCGCAGGACGTCGGCGGCTATCCGCAGAATTTCCCGCTGTACTGAGCGGTAGGCACCGAATCAAAATGGCCGGGCTCACGCCCGGCCATTTTGTTTTGGAAGGTGCCGTAGGGTGGATTAGCCGAAGGCGTAATCCACCACTGCTTGTCTCCGCGGAGACGAAAGAGGTGGGTTACGCCAAGCGGTCTGCGCTTCGCGCAGTCCACATGGCTAACCCACCCTACGAGAGCTGTGCCCGCCTTACGCGTGCAGCTTCTGCAATTCCTTCAGGATCGCTTCGCCCATCTGCGTCGTCGAGGCGGCCGTGGTGCCCTCCGACTTGATGTCGGCGGTGCGCAGGCCGCTGGCAAGCACCGCGGCGATCGCGGCGTCGACCTTGTCGGCGAGCGCGCCCATGTCGAAGGAGTAGCGCAGCGCCATGCCGAACGACGAGATCATCGCAATCGGATTGGCGAGGCCCTGGCCTGCGATATCGGGCGCCGAACCGTGCACGGGCTCGTACAGCGCCTTGCGCTTCTTGCTCTTCACATCGACCTCACCGAGCGAAGCCGAAGGCAGCATGCCGAGCGAGCCCGTCAGCATCGCCGCGATGTCGGACAGCATGTCGCCGAACAGATTGTCGGTGACGATGACGTCGAACTGCTTCGGCCATTTCACCAGCATCATGCCGCCGGAATCGGCGAGCTGGTGCTCGAGCGTGACATCAGGGTATTCGCGCTTGTGGACCTGGGTCATGACCTCGTTCCAGAGCACGCCCGACTTCATGACGTTGCGCTTCTCCATCGACGTCACCTTGTTCTTGCGCTTCCTGGCAAGCTCGAAGGCGACGCGGCCGATGCGCTCGATCTCATAGGTGTCGTAGACCTGGGTATCGACGGCGCGCTTCTGGCCGTTGCCGAGGTCGGTGATGGTCTTGGGCTCGCCGAAATAGACGCCGCCGGTGAGCTCGCGCACGATCATGATGTCGAGGCCTTCGACGGCCTCGCGCTTCAGGCTGGAGGCTTCCGCCAGCGCCGGGTAGCACACGGCGGGACGCAGGTTGGCGAACAAGGCCAGATCCTTGCGCAGGCGCAGCAGGCCGGCTTCCGGGCGCACCTCGTAGGGCACCGCGTCCCACTTCGGGCCGCCGACCGCGCCGAAGATGATGGCATCGGCGGCAAGCGCCTTGGCCATGTCGCCCTCGGAGATCGACACCTTGTGCGCGTCATAGGCGGAGCCGCCGACAAGGCCGGTATCCGTCTCGAACTTGGCGATCCCGGCCGAATTGAGCCAGTCGATCAGCCGCTTCACCTCGCCCATCACCTCGGGGCCGATACCGTCGCCGGGAAGCAGCAGCAGTTTGTGGGTCGCCATGGTCGTTTCCTTCTCGATCCTCTCTCGTCATTCCGGGACGCGCCTCTTGGCGCGGGCCCGGAATCCATAACCACCAGCCGGGGTTATGGATTCCGGGCTCGCCCGCTTCGCGTGCGCCCCGGAATGACGGCCGGCCGGAGTGCTAGAGCGGCGTTGCGCTCTTGGCAAGACACCATTGCCGGGGTGCGGCTGTGCAAGGCGGACGGAGCCTGCCACACTGGGTAGGCCGGAGAACCGCTTGCACGCTCCTGACCGCGTCCTGCCCTACGCGCATCCCGCGCGGCTGATCCTGACCCTGTCGCTGGCGGCCACCGTCGGGCTCGGCATCGGCCGCTTTGCCTATGCGCTGGTGCTGCCCGACATGCGGGAGACCCTCGGCTGGTCCTATTCGGCCGCCGGATTCATGAACACCATCAACGCCGTCGGCTATCTCGTGGGCGCGCTGGTGGGGTCGCGCCTCATCCAGCGCGTCGGCTGGGCGGCCGCGATCCGCGGCGGAACCCTGGCCTGCGTCGCCGCGCTCGCCATTTGCGCGCTGACGGGGAATTTCGTCGCGCTGAGCCTGGCGCGCCTCGTGCTGGGTCTCGGCGCCGCGGCCGGCTTCGTCGCCGGCGGCGCGCTCGCTGCGACCATCGCCCAGTCGCGCCCGGAGCGGGCCAATTTCCTGCTCAGCCTGTTCTATGCCGGTCCCGGCATCGGCATTCTGTCCTCGGGGCTGATCGCTCCGTTCACGCTGCAATATTTCGGGCCGGGCTCGTGGTGGATGGTGTGGTGGGCGCTGACACTGCTCTCGGCCGCGATGACCGCGCCGCTGTTCCTGATCCGCATCGAAAGCGGGGCGCGTTTCTCGGAAGGCAGCCACGCCGCCTTCGCGATTCGTCCTGTGCTGATCTACCTCGCGGGCTACTTCCTGTTCGGCGCCGGCTACATCGCCTACATGACGTTCATGATCGCCTATGTGCGCGACGGCGGCGGCGGGGCCGCAGCGCAGGCGGCGTTCTGGGGCCTGATCGGCCTGTCCGCCTTCGTCACACCCTGGGCCTGGCGCGGCGTGCTGGCGCTCGACCGCGGCGGATTGGCCACCGCCATCATCCTCGGCACCAACGCGCTGGGTGCGGCCCTGCCGATGCTCGGGCATTCGCCGGCGTGGCTCGCGGTCTCCGCGGTGGTGTTCGGCGTCGCTTTCTTCGCCGTGGTCGGCTCGACCACCGCCTTCGTGCGCTTCAACTATCCGCCGGCGATGTGGCCGACCGCGATCGCGGCGATGACGATCTCGTTCGGCGTCGGGCAAACGCTGGGGCCGATCGTGGTCGGCGCCATCACGGACGCGCTGGGGAGTTTGAGCTACGCGCTGAATGTATCGGCGGCGCTGCTGGCGTTGGGGGCGGCCGCGGCGCTGTGTCAGCGGAAAGTGGGGCCAGCCAGGTAGACGGTGCCGTAGGGTGAGCAAAGGCGCAAGAGCGCCGTGCCCACGGTTTTATTCATGATGGATGGAATGGTGGGCACGCTTGCGCTTTGCCCACACTACGGCAGCGCGCCTAGCTCCCACTAAACGAATTATACCCCTGGTCTTCCCAATAGCCACCCTTGTAGTCGTTGGTGACTTCCATCGAAACCACGTATTTCGGGTTCTTGAAGCCGAGTTTTGTCGGCACGCGGATCTTCATGGGGAAGCCGTAGGCTCGCGGCAGGATTTCATTCGCGTATTTGAACGTCATCTGGGTCTGCGGATGCAGCGCGCTGCGCATGTCCAAGGGCGAATTGTAGCCGTCCTTGTCGGCGCACTGGAACCAGACGTATTTCGCGCTTGTGTCGGCGCCGATCAGCTTGAGGAAATCGCGCAAAGGCGTGCCGGTCCAGCTGCCGATCGCGCTCCAGCCCTCGACGCAGATGTGGCGGGTGATTTGCGTGACCTGCGGCAACTTGTAGAGCTCGTCCAGCGTCCAGGACTTCTTATTGTCGACGAGGCCGCGGACCTCGAGCTTCCAGTCGGCGCCAGCGACGTCGGGCGCGTCGTCGAGATCGTAATAGGCGTTGAACGGGAACGGCTTCGTGATCGCGCTCTCGGGGAAGGTCGGCGCCAGTGCGTCGGGGTTGAAGATGAAGGCCTGCACGGCATCGTTGAATTTCGAGACCTGCTTCAGCATCTCCTCGGCCGAGGACGAGTCGATCACATCGCAGCCGGTGAGCAGCGTCAGCGCGCCGAGGCTGGCGCCGCCCGCGATGAAGCGGCGGCGCGTGACGTCGGGCATGGTCTTGATGGAGTCCTTGATCAAGAGCCGCTTGTCGACGCCGGGGATCAGGAATGAACGCTTGGCCATGCTCTCCTCCTCAGCGGCCGATGATCATGGCGCGCAGGCTCTTCGGCACGAGCAGCGCGAGCAGGACGTGAACGACGAGGAACGCGCAGATCGCGGCCATGCAGAAGAAATGGATGTAGCGCGCGGTCGGGTAGTCGCCGAACAGCGCGACGAGATAATAGAGCTGCACGGGCTTCCACATCCCTAAGCCCGTGAGCACGATCAGCACGCCGACCACGATGATGCCGGCATAGAGCAGGCGCTGCACGTAATTGTAGACGGTGAGGTCGTCATGGCCGAGCTTGAAGGTCAGCGCTGCCCTGACGTCATGGAGCACGCCTGACGGGGTGATCGGAAACAGTTTCTTGCGGAAACGGCCGGTGGCGAAGCCCGTGACGAGATAGGCGAGGCCGTTGATCATCAACAGCCACATCGCTGCAAAGTGCCAAAGCAGGCCGCCGCCGAGCCATCCGCCGAGCGTGTACTCGCGCGGAAAACTGAAGCCGAACAGCGGCGAGGCGTTGTAGATCTGCCAGCCCGACAGGATCATCAGGATCATGGCGAGGGCATTGACCCAGTGCATGATGCGGACCCAGGCCGGCTGGATCACTTTGGCCGGGGCGGCGCTGACCTGCTCGTCGGTGACTGTGAGGCTCGACATGGTGGTTCCGTCCTGAACGTCGTGTGACACCGATTATACGCCGATGCGCCCGCTTTCGTTACGCCCTGTCCGCCATCGAATCGATAGCGTCGGGCTATGGCGGTCACAATAAAGCGAGCCGGGTGCCCCCGGCTCGCCGTTTCGTCGCATCCTGCTTGCGGGATGAAACAGGAGGCCGCGGTGTTACGTCGCCGGCATCAGCACGGTGTCGACCACATGGATGACGCCGTTGGACTGGTTGACGTTGGAGATCGTGACCATCGAGGTGCCGCCCTTGGCATCGACGATCCAGGTCTTGCCGTCCATCTTCTTGACCGTCAGCTCCTCGCCTTCGGCGGTCTTCAGCTTCTTGCCCTCGGTGAGGTCGGAGGCCTCGAGCTTGCCGGGCACGACATGGTAGGTGAGGATCTTGGTCAGCGTCGCCTTGTTCTCGGGCTTGACCAGATTGTCGACGGTGCCGGCCGGCAGCTTGCCGAAGGCGGCGTTGGTCGGGGCAAACACCGTGAACGGACCCTTGCCTTCCAGCGTCGGCACCAGGCCGGCCGCCTTCACCGCCGCGACCAGCGTGGTGTGGTCCTTCGAGTTGACCGCGTTCTGGACGATGTTCTTGGACGGGAACATCGCGGCACCGCCGACCATGACGGTCTTCTCCTCGGCGCGGACAGGCGCGACGACGGTCGCGGTGATGGCCAGGGCGCTGAAGGCGGCGGCGGCGAGATAGGCAATGCGCTTCGACATGGAAAGTCTCCCGATTGAATTGTAACCGGCGATGGCCGGTTTTGCGTTGGGGCAACAACGGCGGCTGCGACCTGTTGGCGTGAAGCAGCAGCGCCGTCGTTGGACCGAACTACGGGAGGGTTCGCCGTGCGGTTTCGGAGAAAAATTCTTTGTGATGCGTGAAACTATGTGGGGGGACGTTCGTGTGATGCACGAACGATCCGCCCACTCCGCTGTCGTCCCGGACAAGCGAAGCGCCGATCCGGGACCCATAGCCACAGGGAGTGGTTTGGCGAAGACTCGGAGTTACCGTCTCGCGCGACGTCTTCTCCCTGTGGTTATGGGTCCCGGGTTCGCGACGTTGTCGCGCCCCGGGACGACAGCGGGGATTGACGCGCGCGCTGCGCCTCAATCCCTGTTGTTCGGCGTCTGAATGAATCCGCGATTATGCGTCGGGCTGATCAGCACCTCGTTGATGCAGACCCTGGCCGGCATGCTCGCGATGAAGGCGATGGTGCGGCCGAGATCTTCGGATTGCAGCATCCTGGCCTGCTCGTCCTCGCTCGGCACCACCGGGCGCAGCTTGAGGATCGGCGTCGCCACCTCGCCCGGCATCAGGCAGCAGGCGCGCAGGCCGTTGACGCATTCGTCCATGTTGAAGGAATGGGTCAGTGCCAGCACCGCATGCTTGGTCGTGGTGTAGGCCGGGCCCGGCATCTTCGAGACGTGGCGGCCGGCCCAGGACGAGACGTTGATGATCGCGCCATCCTGCTGCTTGCGCATCGTCGGCAGCACCGCGCGCATGCAATAGAGCACGCCGTTGAGATTGACCTGGACCAACTTGTCCCAGCCCTCCAGTTCCATGTCCTTCCAGCTGCGCTTGGGAACATTGATGCCGGCGTTATTGACCAGGAGGTCGATGCGGCCGTGCCTGGCGACGATCTGATCGGCGGCTTTCTGGGCTTCCGCAGCGTTGGCCACGTCCAGCGCGATGGCCTCGGCCGCCCCGCCCGCCTTGGCGATTTTGGCAACCACGGTATCCAGGGCGTCCTTGCGCCGGCCCGAGACCACCACGGTCCAACCGTCGGCCGCCAGCGCCTCGGCGCCGGCCTCGCCGATCCCACTGCCGCCGCCCGTGACCCAGGCCACGCGTTTCCCAGCTTTCGTCATGCAAACTGTCTCCGTTGCTTCATTGGGGCGGTTTTTGCTAATCCAGCCCTCGGTTTGACCGGCCTTCGCCGGCGAGGAATGTTGCATGAACCCAGCTGCCAACGCCAACCTGTTCTCCCGCCTGTTCGACGGCCTGGACGATCCGAAGCGCCTCGCGATCGAGACGCATGACGGCGGCCATATCAGCTATGGCGAGCTGATCGCGCGGGCGGGGCAGATGGCGAATGTGCTGGTCGCGCGCGGCGTGAAGCCGGGCGACCGCGTCGCGGTGCAGGTCGAGAAATCCGTCGCCAATATCGTGCTGTATCTCGGCACGGTACGGGCCGGCGCGGTCTATCTTCCGCTCAACACCGCCTATACGCTGAACGAGCTCGACTACTTCATCGGCGATGCCGAGCCGTCGCTGGTGGTCTGCGATCCCTCCAAGGCCGAAGGCCTCGCCCCGATCGCCGCCAAGGTGAAGGCCGGGGTCGAGACGCTCGGAGCTGACGGCAAGGGCTCGCTGACCGAGGCCGCCGACAAGGCGAGCAGCGAATTCACGACTGTCGCGCGGGCGAACGACGATCTCGCTGCCATCCTCTACACCTCGGGCACCACGGGCCGCTCCAAGGGCGCGATGCTGACGCATGATAATCTGGCGTCGAACTCGCTCTCGCTCGTCGGCTACTGGCGCTTCACCGACAAGGACGTGCTGATCCACGCGCTGCCGATCTATCATACGCACGGCCTGTTCGTGGCGACCAACGTGACACTGTTCGCCCGGGCGTCGATGATCTTCCTGCCGAAGCTCGATCCGGATTTGATGATCAAGCTGATGGCGCGCGCCACGGTGTTGATGGGCGTGCCGACTTTCTACACGCGCCTCCTGCAGAATTCTGCGCTGTCGCGCGACACCACGAAGCACATGCGGCTGTTCATCTCGGGCTCGGCGCCGCTGCTGGCGGAGACCCATCGCGAATGGTCGGCGCGGACGGGGCACGCCGTGCTCGAGCGCTACGGCATGACCGAGACCAACATGAACACGTCGAACCCCTATGACGGCGAGCGCGTGCCCGGCGCGGTCGGCTTCCCGCTCCCCGGCGTCTCCGTGCGCGTCACCGAACCCGAGACGGGCAAGGAGCTGCCGCGCGAGGAGATCGGCATGATCGAGGTCAAGGGACCGAACGTCTTCAAGGGCTATTGGCGCATGCCGGAGAAGACCAAGTCCGAATTCCGCGACGACGGCTTCTTCATCACCGGCGACCTCGGCAAGATCGACGGCAAGGGATACGTCCACATCCTCGGCCGCGGCAAGGATCTCGTGATCTCCGGCGGCTTCAACGTCTATCCGAAAGAGATCGAGAGCGAGATTGACGCCATGCCCGGCGTGATCGAATCCGCCGTGATCGGCGTGCCGCATGCCGATTTCGGCGAGGGCGTCACGGCGGTGCTGGTCTGCAACAAGGGCGCCGACGTCACTGAAGCCGCCGTGCTGAACGCGCTCGACGGACGGATCGCAAAGTTCAAGATGCCCAAGCGCGTCTTCGTGGTCGACGAGCTGCCGCGCAACACCATGGGCAAAGTGCAGAAGAACATCTTGCGGGATACGTACAAGGATATCTACGCGAAGAAATAGGGCTGGCGTTCGCCGTCCTTGCGGATGAAGCCGTAGGGTGGGTTAGCCGAAGGCGTAACCCACCTCTTTGCGTTCCGCGGCGGCAGAAGCGGTGGGTTACGCTTCGCTAACCCACCCTACGACGCTGCGCTCGAATGACGGTGGACGCGGCGACTACAGCCCGCCCACCAGACTCATCACGAACCGGCTGCCCACGATCAACAGATAACACCCGAACGCGACCTCCAGCGTTCGCTTCGACATCGCATGCGCGGCTCTCACGCCGAGCGGCGCGGTGACGAGGCTCATCGGCATCACGAGCACGGCGCCGATCAGCGAGACGTAACCGAGCGCGAACGGGATCTGCAGCGCTGCGACGGCCGGATAGTTCGCCGCCGCCGGCCAGCCCGCATAGATGTAGCCGAGCGCGCCGGGGATCGAGATCAGCACCGCGAGTGCGGATGATGTCGCGACCGCCTGATGGATGGGACGGCCGTAGAACGTCATCAAGAGGTTCGAGAACAGGCCGCCACCGATGCCCATCAGGGTCGAGAGAATGCCGACGCAGAAGCCGTAGGCGCGCATCAGCGGGCCCTTCGGCAGATCGTCGCCCAACTTCCAGCCTTCGCGCGCGAAGATGAGGCGCGCCGCCGCGGAATAGGCGACGCAGACGAACACGATCTTGAACAGCCGCTCCGGCGCATAGCGCGCGATGACGCTGCCGGCGACGACGCCGATCACGATCGGCAGCCACCAGACCCTGACGATAGCCATGTCGACAGCGCCGCGCTTGTAATGCGCCTGGAACGAACGGATCGAGGTCGGGATGATCACCGCGAGCGAGGTGCCGATGCAGAGCGGCATGCGCACCTCCAGCGGCACGCCGGCGATACGGAAGCATTCGTAGAACACTGGCACGAGAATGGCGCCGCCGCCGATGCCGAACACGCCGGCCAAAAATCCCGAAAGCGCCCCGGTTGCGATCAGCAACAGTGCGAGCTCGACGATGTCCTTGATATCAAGACCTGCAATCACCCCTGACCTGCCCCGGCGACTGGTCGCAACCTCTTCGGACGTCGGTCGGAGACGGCTGCGGTCCCAGCTTTAGGCGATCCGGGTTGCCCGGTCGACGCACCGGACGTCCCGGCTGGGGTGGAATGCGGGCTGCGCATATCCGCGGTTTTCAGCGAAGCCGGGCCAGCGTGCGGCCAGCCGAGTCGCCCTGGGCCCTGGGGAGGCGGCTACGGCCGACACCGACCGATTGGTGCGAGCGGAGAGCAGCGGACGTTGGGTTAGAGGCGTTCCAATAGCGATTTCAATGCGCCTCGCGCAGGCTACGAAGCAATGAATTTGAGTTCTCAGTTTGGTTGGCGGACCGATGCTCTGGTATACCAAGCCCCTGATTGGCCTTGCTTCATCAAGGCTCTAGAGCTGAACCATCGTTCGATTTATGGCAATTTGGAGATTGCACAGGCCAAATCGACTCCGTAAATAGAGCCGACCTTTCCGATCCCCGCGCGCCCCCTGCTGGGCCGCCATAAAACATCAAAGCCCATGACCGCACGGATCGAACGACCCCTCTCGCCGCACATGCAAGTGTACCGCTGGACGCTGACGATGGCTCTGTCCATCATCCATCGCGCCACCGGGATTGCCCTCTATTTCGGAACCCTGCTGCTGGTCTGGTGGCTGGTTGCCGCGGCTTCCGGCCCGGCCGCTTACGCGCACGTCCAGGCCTTCGCCGGCAGCATCATCGGGCGGCTGATCGTGTTCGGATACACTTGGGCGCTGATGCACCATATGCTCAGCGGCATCCGGCATTTCGTGTGGGACCTCGGCTACGGCTTCAAGGCCAATGAGCGGGAAGCGCTGACCTGGGGTGCCCTGATCGGCGGCATCGCGCTGACGGTGCTGATCTGGATCATCGCCTATGCGAACGGAGGTGGACGATGAGCGCATCCGATACGCCGAAGCGCAGCCTGCGGACCCCGCTCGGCCGCGTCCGCAATCTCGGCGCCGCGCATTCCGGCACATCCGATTTCTGGCGACAGCGCATCACCGGCGTCGCCATGACGCTGCTGATGATCCCGGCGCTGGTGATCATCGTGATGCTGCTCGGCCGCAACCAGGTCTACGCTGCGCAGACCCTGAGCTCCATTCCCGTCGCGGTGATCCTGCTCCTCTTCATCTTCGCCAGCGCCTGGCACATGAAGATCGGCATGCAGGTGGTGATCGAGGACTACGTCCATAACGAGAAGCTGAAGCTCGTCTCGATCATGCTCAACAATTTCTTCTCGGTCGCCGTGGCGCTCGCCTCGACCTACGCGATCCTGAAACTGTCCTCCGGAGTGTAACCCATGGCTACGGGAACATCGGCCACCACAACGAATGGCACGGGCAACGGCGCTCCCGCCACCAACGGCAAAGCCTATCCGATCGAAGACCACACCTATGACGTCGTCGTGGTCGGCGCCGGCGGCGCGGGCCTGCGCGCCGTGGTCGGCTGCAGCGAAGCCGGCCTGCGCACGGCCTGCATCACCAAGGTGTTTCCGACCCGTTCGCACACGGTGGCGGCGCAGGGCGGCATCTCCGCCTCGCTCGGCAACATGCACAAGGACGACTGGCGCTGGCACATGTACGACACCGTGAAGGGGTCGGACTGGCTCGGCGACCAGGACGCGATCGAATACATGGTGCGCAACGCGCCCGAGGCGGTCTACGAACTCGAGCATTGGGGCGTGCCGTTCTCGCGCACCGAGGACGGCAAGATCTACCAGCGTCCGTTCGGCGGCATGACCATGGACTACGGCAAGGGCCAGGCGCAGCGCACCTGCGCCGCCGCCGACCGCACCGGCCACGCCATGCTGCACACGATGTACGGCCAGTCGCTGCGCCACGCGGCCGAGTTCTTCATTGAGTTCTTCGCCATCGACCTGATCATGGACGATCAGGGCACCTGCCGCGGCGTCATCGCGCTCAAGCTCGACGACGGCACGCTGCACCGCTTCCGCGCCCAGACCGTGATCCTCGCGACCGGCGGCTATGGCCGCGCCTATGCCTCCTGCACCTCGGCCCACACCTGCACCGGTGACGGCGGCGGCATGGTGCTGCGCGCCGGCTTGCCGATGCAGGACATGGAGTTCGTGCAGTTCCACCCGACCGGCATCTACGGCTCGGGCTGTCTCGTCACCGAGGGCGCGCGCGGCGAAGGCGGCTATCTCGTCAACTCCGAGGGCGAGCGCTTCATGGAGCGCTACGCGCCGTCGGCCAAGGATCTCGCTTCGCGCGACGTCGTCTCGCGCGCGATGACCATCGAGATCCGCGAGGGCCGCGGCGTCGGCAAGAAGAAGGACCACATCTTCCTGCATCTGGACCATCTCGATCCCGCGGTGCTGGCCGAGCGGCTGCCGGGCATCTCCGAATCCGCAAAGATCTTCGCCAATGTCGACGTGACGCGCGAGCCGATCCCGATCGTGCCGACGGTGCACTACAACATGGGCGGCATCCCCACCAACTATCACGGCGAAGTCCTGACCAAGAAGGACGGCGACGACAACGCCATCATCCCCGGCCTGATGGCGATCGGTGAGGCCGCCTGCGTCTCCGTGCACGGCGCCAACCGCCTCGGCTCCAACTCGCTGATCGACCTCGTCGTGTTCGGCCGCGCCGCAGCGCTCCGCCTCGCCGAGAAGCTGACGCCCAATGCCAAGCAGCCGGAGCTGCCGGCGAACTCGTCCGAGCTCGCGCTCGGCCGCCTCGACCATTACCGCTACGCCTCCGGCGGCACGCCGACCGCAAAGCTGCGCGAAGGCATGCAGCACGTGATGCAGAGCAATTGCGCGGTGTTCCGCACCGGCGAAGTCCTGAGCGAGGGCCAGAACTTGATCGAGAAAGTCCATAGCGGCATCACCGACATCGCCGTGTCCGACCGCTCGCTGGTGTGGAATTCGGACCTCGTCGAGACGCTCGAATTCGACAATCTGATCTCGCAGGCGGTGGTGACGATGAACTCGGCCGCCAATCGCACCGAGAGCCGCGGCGCGCATGCGCGCGAGGACTTCTCCGAGCGCGACGACAAGAACTGGATGAAGCACACGCTGGCCTGGCTGGACGATGCCGGCAAGGTCAAGATCGAGTACCGCCCGGTTCACGACTACACCATGACCAACGACGTGCAGTACATCCCGCCGAAAGCGCGTGTGTACTGAGCGAACATTAGCCGTCATTCCGGGATGGTCCGAAGGACCAGACCCGGAATCTCGAGATTCCGGGTTCGATGCTGCGCATCGCCCCGGAATGACGAAAGGTTAGAGCAATGGTTGAATTCGCACTTCCGAAGAACTCCAAGATTTCCGGCGGCAAGACCTGGCCGAAGCCCGCGGGCGCGACCGAGACCCGCGAGTTTCGCGTGTACCGCTGGAATCCGGACGACGGCAAGAATCCGAGCGTCGACACCTACTACGTCGACACCAATGATTGCGGTCCGATGGTGCTGGACGGCCTGATCTGGATCAAGAATCACATCGACCCGTCGCTGACCTTCCGCCGCTCCTGCCGCGAAGGCGTCTGCGGCTCCTGCGCCATGAACATCGACGGCCAGAACACGCTGGCCTGCACCCGCTCGATGCACGACGTGAAGGACGGCGCGGTGAAGATCAATCCGCTGCCGCACCAGCCGGTGGTGAAGGACCTCGTCCCCGACCTCACCAACTTCTACGCCCAGTACGCATCGGTCGAGCCGTGGCTGAAGACCACCTCGCCGACGCCGCAGAAGGAATGGCGCCAGACCCACGAGGATCGCGAGAAGCTCGACGGCCTCTACGAGTGCATCCTGTGCGCCTGCTGCTCGACCTCGTGCCCGAGCTATTGGTGGAACAGCGAACGTTATCTCGGTCCCGCCGCGCTGCTCCAGGCCAATCGCTGGGTGTCCGATTCGCGCGACGAGGCGACCGGCGAGCGGCTCGACAATCTCGAGGATCCGTTCCGCCTCTACCGCTGCCACACCATCATGAATTGCGCCAAGGCCTGCCCGAAGGGACTGAACCCGGCCGAAGCCATCGCCGAGCTGAAGCTCAAGATGGTCGAGCGCCAGATCTAAAGGCGCGGTTCATGCTTCGTGTCCCGGCCAGTCCGGCCGGGACATTCCGAGATCGCGGTCAATTCGAGTAGAATTTTCTCCGACCCGCTGTGCGCGTAAGTTCCACGCGCACAACCAGCGGTTCCGGCACAAGTTGCTTCCTTCCCCGCGCGAGATTCAGTTAAGCTCCCGTCAGGGACGGAGCGACTGTGCAGAGGGCGCAACGCAATTCGCTAAGGCTGTTGCAGTGGATGATGGCGGCATCCCTGGCGCTGCCGGTTGCGCTGTTCGTCATCACCTCCGCGATCTCCTACACCTCGACCAGGGACATTGCCGACCGGGAGATCGAGCGCACGCTCGATGTCGTGCATGAGCACGCGCTCAAGGTGTTCGAGACCATCGATCGCAGCCTGGCCGAGCTCAACGAGGTCGTGCGCGGCCTTCCCGACGACGTCATCCGCGCGCGCGAGCCGGCGCTACACCGCCGCCTGAGGCGGCTGACCGATTCGCTGCCGCAACTCAAATCGGCCTGGATCTTCGACGCGGACGGCAAAGCGCTGGTCAACAGCCTCGCCTCGCCGCCGCCGGAGCTCCGCTTTGCAGACCGCGACTATTTCTACGCTCACGTCGACCAGACCATCGGCAGCTTCATCGGCACGGCCCTGACGCCCCGTCCGCCCTATCAGGGCGCGCGCTTCTTCGGGGTGAGCCGCCGCCGCGACCCCGACGACGGCAGCTTCATCGGCGTGATCCAGGCCTCCGTCCTGCCCGAATATTTCGAGAGTTTTTATGCGCGGATCGGTTCCGATGCCGGCAGCTTCTTCACGATGGGACGCACGGACGGCGTGCTGTTGGCGCATTTCCCGCGGCTCGACCGCGACCTTCGGCTGGATCCGACCGGACCGGTCGGCCGGGAAATCGCGGCCCACCCTGAGCACGGCCTCATCACGGTCGCCTGGCCGTCGGACGGGATCGAGCGCCGCATTGGCTACCGGCGCGTCGCCGAATATCCGATCTATGTCAGCGCCGGGCTCGAGACCTCGGCGATCCGCGCGCGCTGGCTCGCCACAATGGGCCAGCATCTGGTGTTCGGCATTCCCGCCACCGCACTCCTGTTTCTGCTGTTGGCGCTGGCGTTGCGGCGCACGCAGCACCTTCAGGCCGAAGCCGCCAAGCGGCGTGAGGCCGAGGAGGCACTCAAGCACAGCCAGCGCCTGGAGGCGCTCGGACAGCTTACCGGCGGCGTCGCGCATGATTTCAACAATCTGCTGACGGTGATCCGCGCCTCGGTCGACCTGTTGAACCGGCCGCAACTGACGGAGGAGCGGCGGCAGCGCTACATCACGGCCATTGCGGACGCGGTGGCGCGCGCGGCCAAGCTGACCTCGCAGTTGCTCGCCTTTGCGCGGCGTCAGACCCTGAAGCCGGAGGTGTTCGACGTCGGCGAGCGGATGCAGGCGCTGCACGACATGCTGGCGCCACTGCTGGGGCCGGCCATCGAGATCACCATGCGCCTGCCCACCGAGCCCTGCCTCGTCCATGCCGATGCCGGCCAGTTCGAGACGGCGCTGATCAACATGGCGACCAACGCGCGCGATGCCATGCAGGGCAAGGGCAGGATCGTTTTCACCGTCGAGGCCGCGACGACCGTTCCGGACACGCTGGCCCACGCCCCAGGCAGCCAGAACTTGGTAAGCCAAAGCTTGGGAAACCAGAACTTGGGAAACCGCGGCTTCATCAGCGTGACCGTCAGCGACACCGGCATCGGCATTCCTGCCGCCCGACTCGAGCGCATCTTCGAGCCGTTCTTCACCACCAAGCAGGTCGGCCACGGCACCGGCCTCGGCCTGTCCCAGGTGTTCGGCTTCGCCCGGCAATCCGGCGGCGAGGTAACGGTTACGAGCGAGGTCGGGCACGGCAGCACCTTTGCGCTCTACCTGCCGCGCGTGCCGCCGGATCTGCTGCCGCAGCGGCAGGCGCCGAACACGGCGCCGGCGGTAGCCGGCAGCGGCATGTCGGTGCTGCTGGTCGAGGACAATATCGAGCTGGCCAATTTCGCCGCCGACGGCCTCACCGAGCTCGGCTACAGCATCACCTTGGTCGACAACGCAACCGATGCGCTCGCCGAGCTCGTCATGGACGCGGATCGTTTCGATGTCGTGTTCACGGACGTGGTGATGCCAGGGATGACCGGGCTCGATCTGGCGCAGGCGATCCGCGACCGCGGCATCGACGTGCCGGTCGTGCTGACCACGGGCTACAGCCAGGCCCTGTCGCAAGAGGGCGTGACCGGTTTCGAGCTCGTGCAAAAGCCCTATTCCATCGAGGAATTGTCGCGCGTTCTCCACCGGGCGGCCCGGATCCGGCGCGTCCGGGACGGCGCGGCCGAGTGAGGTTGCCGTGCGGAACTTGAGGGAACCGATTGATTTCCTTCGCGTTGTCCGCTCATGCAAAAGCCGGCCGCCAAGCGCGAACAGGGCCCCAAACCGCCCATCGTCGGGATCAAGGGCGAGAATGGCGACGAGGTCGCCGCGCCACCGCCGGAATTGCTCGAGCCTGACCCGGAGCTAACGCCCGAGGAAGCCGAGCAGGCCCGCAAGGATTATCTGCTGACGCGGTTCTGGATCAGCGCGCGCGGCTTCTGGGGACGCAACGGCGATCGCCTCGCCTGGCCGTTCTCGCTCGGCCTCGGTGCGCTGATCGTCCTGACCGTCGGCTTCCAGTACGGCATCAATGTCTGGAACCGGGCGATCTTCGACGCGATCGAGAAACGCGATGCGACCGCCGTCTTCCATCTCACCGCGTTGTTCTTCCCGCTTGCGATCGGCAGCATCGTTCTCGGCGTCATCCAGGTGTTCACGCGCATGGGCATCCAGCGGCGCTGGCGGGCCTGGTTGACTGCGAGCGTGCTGACGCGGTGGCTCAAGAACGGGCGCTATTACCAGCTCAACCTCGTCCGCGGCGACCACGAGAATCCGGAATACCGGATCGCGGAGGATCTGCGCATCGCGACCGATTCGCCGGTCGATTTCCTCGCGGGCGTCACCTCGGCACTACTCTCGGCCGCGACCTTCATCATCGTGCTCTGGACCATCGGCGGCGCGCTCACCGTCACGCTCGGCGGCACGAGCATCACCATTCCCGGCTTCCTCGTGATCGCCGCGATGCTCTATGCCGCGATCGCGTCCGGCTCGATCCTGGTGATCGGCCGTCAGTTCGTCCAGGTCTCCGAGGACAAGAACCAGGCCGAGGCCGATTTCCGCTATACGCTGACGCGCGTGCGCGAGCACGGCGAGAGCATCGCGCTGCTCGGCGGCGAGGAGGAAGAGCGCGACGGCATCGACCGCAATTTCACGAGCGTGCTCAGGCAATGGGCGCGGCTCGCCGGCCAACACATGCGCACCACGCTGGTGTCGCAGGGATCGAGCCTGGTTGCGCCCGTCGTGCCGCTTTTGCTTTGCGCGCCAAAATTCCTCGACGGCAGCATGACGCTGGGACAGGTGATGCAGGCAGCCTCCGCCTTCACCATCGTGCAGAGCGCGTTCGGCTGGCTGGTCGACAATTATCCGCGGCTCGCCGACTGGAATGCCTGCGCGCGCCGCATCGCCTCGTTGATGATGTCGCTCGACGGCCTCGAACGCGCCGAGCAAGGCGATGGCCTCGGCCGCATCAAGCGCGGCGAGACGCGCAACGACGCCATGCTGGAGCTGAACGACCTCTCGGTCACGCTCGACGACGGCACGGCCGTGGTCGGCGAGACCGAGGTGGTGATCGAGCCCGGCGAACGGCTGCTGGTCGCCGGCGAATCCGGCACCGGCAAGAGCACGCTGGTGCGCGCGATCGCAGGCCTCTGGCCCTGGGGCGGCGGCAGCGTCAATTTCCATGCCGACCGGCGCCTGTTCATGCTGCCGCAGCGGCCCTACGTGCCTTCCGGATCCTTGCGCCGCGCGGTTGCCTATCCGGGCGCCGCCGACCACTGGACCGTGGAGGAGATCGGCGAAGCCCTGCACAAGGTCGGCCTCGAGCATCTCAAGGAGAAGATCGAGGAAGAGGGCCCGTGGGACCAGACGCTGTCAGGCGGCGAGAAGCAGCGCCTCGCCTTCGCGCGGCTGTTGCTGCACAACCCCGATATCGTCGTGCTGGATGAGGCGACCTCGGCGCTCGACGAGAAGAGCCAGGACAAGATGATGAAGATGGTCACCGACGCGCTGCCGAAGGCGACCATCGTCAGCGTCGCGCATCGTGCCGAGCTGGAAGCCTTCCACAGCCGCAAGATCGTGCTGGAGCGCCGCAAGGGCGGCGCCAAGCTCGTCAGTGACATCGAGCTGATCCCGCGCAAGGGCAAGCGCAGGCTGCTCGGGCGATTTCTGCGGCAGCGCAAAGCCCCGAAGAAGGCGGCGTGAGGAAAGCGGTGTAACGCACTCTCTCCGTCGTCCCGGACAAGCGCAGCTCTAGGTAACGCGAAGCGTTGCCTAGAGCTGCGTGCAGATCCGGGACCCATACCCACAGGGAGGAGTTTGGCGACGACTCGGAGTGGGCATCTCGCGTCAGACTCCTCCCTGGGGTTATGGGTCCCCGCGTTCGCGGGGACGACAGCGAGATTGTGGCTCGCATCGAGCGTTGGAGTCCGCATCAAAACCGGCTATGCATGCGCCGCTTGCAACGAGGACCGCCTGCTTGACGACCGACAACGCCCCTTCGTCCGCGCCGTTCGGCGCGTTTGCGCCCAATGCGGCGCAGGCTGCGATCATTCGCCTCGCACAGCAGTCGGGGCTGAAGCGCGGCGCTTTCCGACCCTGGATGTCGCGGCTGGTCAACCTGCTGCGCGGCGGCCCTGTCGACGTGCGATATCAGGGCGCATCGTTTCGCTTCTATCACCAGGGCAGCGCGACCGAGCGCGGCGCGCTGTTCAATCCCGATTATAATCTCGACGAGCTCGACTTTCTGCGCCAGCACACTCCCGCGGGCGGCGTGTTCGTCGACGTCGGCGCCAATGTCGGCACGTTTGCGCTGGTGATGGCGCGGCAGGTCGGCAGCGGGGGCAAGGTGGTTGCGATCGAGCCGCATCCCATGACGTTCGCGCGGCTCTCGTTCAACCACGCCGCATCGGAGACGCCGCAGGTGCGCCTGGTGCAGGCCGCGGCGGGCGATGAAGACGGCGAGCTGATGATCGAGAGTGGCGGCGGTAACCTTGGCGCCACGCACGTCGTCACCGGCACGGCGAGCGCCGAGGCCATCAAGGTGCCGTCGCTGCGGCTGACACGCATTCTCGACGAGGCCGGCGTCCGCCAAGTCGATTCGCTGAAGATCGACGTCGAGGGTTTTGAGGACCGCGTGCTGATCGGCTTCTTCCGCGATGCGCCGCCCTCGCTATGGCCGCGCGCGGTCGTCATCGAGCATCTGTCACAAAACGAATGGCAGCAGGATTGTATTGCCGACATGGTCGCGCGTGGATTCGCGATCATGCGCAAGACACGAAGCAATACGTTCCTCTCACGCTGACAAGGACGAAGGAGGTTACGATGATCGACCATCTGGGTTTCTCCGTTTCCGACTATGAGCGCGCCAAGGCGTTCTACGCCAAGGCGCTGGCTCCGCTCGGCTACGGCCTGATCATGGAGGTCACGGCGGAGCAGACCGGTCACGCTGCCGCCGCCGGCTTCGGCGCCAACGGCAAGCCGGATTTCTGGATCGGCGGCGAAGGCGCGATGAACAAGCCGGTGCATGTCGCGATCGCGGCCAGGGACCGCGCCACCGTCGACGCGTTCTACAAGGCGGCCATCGCGGCCGGCGGCCGCGACAACGGCCCGCCCGGCATCCGCCCGCATTACCATGCGAACTACTACGGCGCCTTCGTGCTCGACCCTGACGGCCACAACATCGAGGCCGTCTGCCACGCGCCGGAATAAGGCAGACCCAGCGCGACGCGATGAGGGAACATCGGCGCGGCATCATCGTTGTCCTTCCCCGGACAACTGATCCCGATGATGCCGATGCCGATCGAACCGCCCGAGATTCCGCCGGCAACACCGGGGACTCCAGCCGAACCGCCACCCGGCATTCCGCCGGGCAGTCCGCAGCCCGAAATCACGCCGCCGGTGCGCGAACCCGGCTCGCCGCCGCGGCCCGACGAATTGCCGGGCCGCATGCCTGAAGAGATTCCATCGCGCGGGCCGAACGGACCGCTGACGCCGAATCCTGCGACGGACGCAATTCCTCCGCGGGATCGCGCATGAAGTGGCCGATCACATGTGGGGCAATTGCAACCAGCGTCTGAATGCGCAATGAACGTCGCTGGAGTGACGTGATTTCCGTGCAGAAATAAATCGGGCCGCGACCGCATCGCCCGCCACAATCCGGCCTAACGCGTAGCTGTTCATCCCAACACTTCGTCAAAGAACCTTCCGGGGAAGTTCACCACCATGACCAATCTTCGTTTCGTGCTGCTCGCGACGACGGCTCTGACCGCGATGCAATTCGCAAGCTCCGCATCGCAAGCGCAAAGTGCGCCGCCGCTCGTGGTCGCGCAGGCGCAGCCTCAAGACACGGGCCCTGACGGAAAACCGAAGCAGCC